>JAEVHO010000417.1 GCA_016802835.1 Micromonospora sp. ATA32
GCGGACCTACCGCTCCTCCGCGTACACCAGTCTGCTGCCCTGGCAGGTCCGCGAGCGCCGCTTCAAGCCGGCCGGGCTCGGACGCCGCGGCCTGGAACCCGTCCGCAACGAGCGACCGGCGCGGGGGGCGGCGGACCTACCGCTCCTCCGCGTACACCAGTCTGCTGCCCTGGCAGGTCCGCGAGCGCCGCTTCAAGCCGGCCGGGCTCGGACGCCGCGGCCTGGAACCGGCCGACGTGTACGCCTTCCTCGACCGGGTCGCCGTCGACATGGCCGCCGTCTACGCCGCGCTCGCCGACAGCCGCCGGGAGACGGCCAGGATCAAGGACGCGCTGCGCCGCTGGCAGACCGAGCAGTCCCTCTCCCGCAACGACCGGGGCCACGACCGATGACCGAGCGGTACGTCATTCACCTGCCGGTCGTCGCGGCCGACCTGCCCGCCGCCCAGCGCCTGGCCCGGGTGGTCGCCCGTTGGACCGTGATGTTGCCGCAGACCGACCCGGGGGAGACCACCGTCTCCGCCGAGGACAACCAGAACGTACGCCATCGGGTCTTCTGCGACCTGTTGATGCCCGGCGGTCGGCGCTGCATGCTCCGCGCCGACCATTACGGCCCCTGCGCCCGCCGCCTGCGCCGCTGACCCGGCCTCGCGACGCCGGCCCGGCAATTCGCGGTCGCCTCACGGTCGACCAGCTCCCGCTCTCGATCATCGAAATCTCGAAGAGGCCGCCGTCGGGGGGACCTTGCCGGTTCGCCCGATCGGGATGAGGCACGGTCACCCCTTTCCGGGAAGGCTGTCAAGCAGGGCAGGAGTTCGCCCACTCGGCCTCGACCGCGGAGCTGTGGGGCGCCTCGGCGACGGTTGGACGGCGCGATCCGGCCGGAGAGGAGAATCAGGTGGAATACCAGGATTTCATCAATGCAGTGGCCCTGCGGGCAAAGGTGTCGACCGATCAGGCGGCGACACTCACCCGCGCGACGTTGGAGACATTGGGAGGTCGGATCAGCGCCGGCCAGGCTGAGGACCTTGCCTATCAGCTTCCGGAAGGGCTTGACGACTGCCTGCGCGAACCGCTTAGGCGGGAACATGCCACGTCGTCGTTCGGGCTCGAAGAGTTCGTGCAGCGGGTGGGGGACCGCCCGGACGTCGACCGTGCGCTCGCTGGCGCCGGGGTCCGCGCGGCGCTCACCACGCTACGTGAGGCTGTTTCCCGTGACGAGTTCGACGACGCGGTGGCCCAGCTTCCGAAGGAGTTCTGGCAGGTGATCGAACCGGTGGGTGCCGGTGGCGGGCGGCGCCCCGGCTCGTAGCCCGCACAGTTGAGGCGGGAGCAGGTGTGCCCGCGTTGCCCGCGGGTACGCCGCTGCCGACTGGGACCGGGGGAGGCGTGGATGGCGATCGAGGCGCCGGACTACTTCCAGCCCGAGGGTGGGCTGGTGCTCACGCATCTGCTGATCGTGCGGGATGTGGACCGTTCACGGGAGTTCTACCGGGGGGTGCTGGGAGCGACGGTGGTGCGGGAACACCAGCCGGCGATCTTGCGGTTCCACAACAGCTATATCGTGATCAACAGTGAAGGCGGTCCTACCGACGACAAGCCGGGCGTGCAAGCACAGGCGCCGCCGGATCCGAACACGCTGAGCTCCGCGATGAACGTCCGGGTCACCGATGTCCGCGCAGTCTATGAGCAGTGGCGGTCACGGGGTGGCGAGTTCCTGACCGAGCCGAAGGACCATGGCGTCGAGATCCGGTGCTACCTGCGGGACCCGGACGGCTACTTGATCGAGCTTGGTCAGGCCACCGGGATCCTCGCCGAGATGGGTCGGCCAGCCTCCGCCTGAGCCTGACGATCGGCGTCGCCGGCAGCCCTGGTCATGGCCAGACCGGCCGTCGTGATCGGGCCCATGGTGATCCGGCGGCGGGTACGGTGAACGTCGTGGAGGATCTCGGCGCGAAGGTCTCGTACCTCGCGCTCGCCGTCGGCACCCGGGTCTACGACGTCGACTCGGCACCCGTCGGCGTGGTCGAGCACGTGCTCGCCGACGAACGGCAGGACATCTTCCACGGCGTCATCGTGGCACCGTCCGGGCCGGACCAGTCCCACCGCTTCGCCCACCGCGAGCAGATCGCCGACCTGTACGAGCGGGGCGTCGTGCTGTCGGTACCCGGTGCCGAGATGCACGATCCGGGCGACGACCCGCCGGCCGGAGTGGTCGAGAACGCGGATCACAACCCGGCGCAGGTGGACCTGCGCCGCGCCTGGCAGCGGCTGAGTCGACCCCGCTGAACCGTGCAGCCGAAGTTCAACCGCCACCTGACGGGCCTGCCGCACGGCCGGGTTTCAGGCTGATCGGGCAGTGTCGGTGATGTGCGCGATTACGGCAGAGTAGTCCCGGTCGCCGAGGCCGGCTTTTTGGGCTGCCACGACCCACTGTCGGGCGGCCGCCGCGACCGGCAGTTCGACGCCTGCCGACTCGGCGGCCGACACGACCAGATCGGCGTCCTTACGGGCGAGTGACAGCGCGAACCGGAGCGGGAACTGACCCGACTCGATTGCTGGCCGCCGCCGATCCGCTTGCGAGCCGACGGGAGTCGCGGACAAGACCTCGAACGCCACGTCACGCGGCAGACCAAGCCCATCCGCGAGAGCGAGCGCCTCACCGAGAACAGCGAGCACCCCGAAGAGAGTCGAATTGGCGACCAGTTTGGCCGCCGCACCGGCACCGAGCGGTCCGACATGCATCGGCGAGCCAAGCACGCCCAACACCGGCATCCACCGTTGGGCAAGCGGCTCCGGCCCTCCGACGAATATCCGCAGCGAACCCGACTCGGCCTCCGAGACGCTGCCCAGCACCGGCGCATCGAGCAGGCCAACACCATCCGGCAGCATCGCGGCCAACCGCCGCACGGCGGCCGGCCCGACCGTGGACATCTCAACGAGCGTCGTCGAGGCGGTGGCACCGGCGAGGATGCCCTGCGGGCCCTCGGCCACATCTTGGAGCGCGGCCGGGTCGGACAGCATGGTGATGACCATGTCGGCGCGGCGGGCAGCCTCTGCCGGACTGTCGGCAGCGACCGCGCCACGCGCCACAAGATCGCTGGCCCGCTGTGGCGTGCGGTTCCAGACAACGAGGTCATGGCCGGCATCGAGCAGCCGGCCCGCCATCCGGCTACCCATCCCACCCAGACCAATCACAGCGACCGTGGCCATGGCCCCATCCTGCCAGATCCTCGCAGCCGAGCCCCGGGTCGCGTAGCGCCTCCGTCGACACCGGCTGCCAACGAATTACTGGTGAGCGCTTGGCTCGCCGGATGCTGGGTGGAGTCGGTCCCCATCTCGACGTGACCGCGTGGCGGCTGAGGGTGGTGCAGGGGACCACCGAGCATGCATTAACCATCCCGCCGACTACGGGTCCGCGCGATACCCTCGGCATCGTGGTGTTCAAGGGATGGCCGGCCGAGGCTCTGGAGTTCTACGAGGGACTTGCGGCCGACAACTCAAAGACATACTGGACTGCGCATAAGGCGATCTACGACGACAAGGTGCACGCTCCGATGACGGAGCTGCTCGCCGAGCTGGAGCCGGAGTTCGGCAAGGGCAAAATCTTCCGGCCAAATCGAGACATCCGGTTCAGCGCCGACAAATCACCGTACAAAACCGCGATGGGGGCCGTGCTCGAGCACCGCGGGTATGTCCAGCTCTCCGCCGACGGCCTGGCCGCCGGCAACGGGATGTGGATGATGGCCACCGACCAGCTGGAGCGGTACCGCCGGGCGGTGGCGGACGACGCCAGCGGCGGAGAGCTGCAAAAGATCATTGCGGAGATTGAGCGTCACCAGATCGAGGTCCGTGGCCACGAGACGCTCAAGACCGCGCCGCGGGGATATCCGCGCGATCACCCGCGGGCCGACCTGCTCCGTAACAAGGGCCTGGTTGCCTGGAAACAGTGGCCGGTCGCCAGTTGGCTGGGTACGGCCGCGGCCAAGCGGCGGATAGTGGAGTTCCTGCACACAACGCGGCCGCTCGGCGACTGGCTCGATCGGCACGTGGGACCTTCCAGGATGCCAGCGCGGGAGCGCTGAGCCCGGCCCGCAGCTCAGCGGCACGTCCGGGCGGCGACGCAGTCGGCGGCTGGAGGTCCATGAGGTGGCAGAGCAGCCGCAGCGGCCGATGCCCGTACACCCGGGTGCCGCTGGGCAGGGTGGTGGGCAGGCCGTAGGTGCGCAGCGCCGCCGACGATGTCAGTTGGCCCCAGCGGTGGCAGAGGGTCCGCGCCCGACGCCCCATCCTTCTTCCGCCGCGCCACGTCCAGCAGGCGGTCAAGAGAATCCCGCGATCTGCCCGTCGCCGTGGCGAGCGCCCCGTGCGGGTCGGCGTGCCCGCGATCGGCCAGGTCGTCGAAGACGGATACGTCATCGTTCGGGTTCCGTTCTTCCGTCGAGTTGGGTGAGCAGGACACTCACCTCGGTGTGCAGGCGACGCAGCTCCGCGGCGGTCGGCGCCAGCTCGTAGCAGTGGTGGTGGGTGGCGGCCGACAGGGTCGCCCAGGTGAAGGCGACGCGACGGGCCACGCCGACGCCGGGCCCGAGCCGGCCGCGCAGCATCAGCTGCTTCGCCCGGCCCTGCCGGCACGCGGCCACGGTCGGCTTGACCCGCCGCCAGTAGGCGTCGATGCCGCCCTCCAGAGCGAGCCGGATCAGGCAGGCGCAGGCCCGCG
>JAEVHO010000418.1 GCA_016802835.1 Micromonospora sp. ATA32
TGCACGCCGACCACCGCGGCGGCCTGGAGCACCGCGCGGTCCGGCGCGTCCAGCAGGTCGAGCCGGTTGGCGATGACGGCCTGCACGGTGCGGGGCATCGCTGGTAGCAGACGTCCCGCACCAGGACGTGCCGGAAGCGGTACTCGGACTGCCCGGGCATGGTCGAGGTGGACTGCTCGTACACCAGGTCCCGGCGTTGCAGGCGGTCCAGCGCGCGCTCCACCCACTCCACCGGCCGGCCCAGCGCGCCCGCCACCGGGGCCGCCCAGAACTGCACGCCGACCACCGCGGCGGCCTGGAGCACCGCGCGGTCCGGCGCGTCCAGCAGGTCGAGCCGGTTGGCGATGACGGCCTGCACGGTGCGGGGCATCTCGGTGGCGCCGGCCGGATCGAGCCGGGGTGCGGGCGCGTCGAGCAGCCCGCCGTCCATCAGCATCCGGGCGTACTCCTGCGCGTAGAGCGGGTTGCCGTCGGCGAACTCGATCAGCGGCGCGCGGGCCGCCGGCGGCAGCGTCGCCTGCCCGAGCAGCAACGAGTAGAGCGTGTCGATGTCGCCGTCGTGCATCGGCGGCACCGAGATGGACATCGCGCCGCTGATCGTGCCGGTCCAGGCCGGGTGCCGCTCGCGCAGCTCCGGCCGGGCGGTCGCGACCACCAGCAGCGGTACGCCGCGCGCCGCCGCGCCCAACTGCTCGACGAAGGCGAGCATGGCCTGGTCGGCCCAGTGCATGTCCTCGAAGACCAGCACCGTCGGGCCGGTCGCGGCCAGGGTGAGCAGGAACCGGCGCCAGGCGGCCTCGGTCTCCCCGGAGGTGAGCCGTTCGCCGGGCACCCCGATCAGCGGGCCGAGCGCCTCGGTCAGCCGCACCGCGTGCGGGTCGGAGAGCCCGCCCAGCCGCTGCCGCAACCGGTCCCGCAGCGCGCCGACGTCGACCACCTCCGGTACGCCGACCCAGCTCTTGACGATGTCGGCGAGCGCGGCGTACGTGACGTTCTCGCCGAACGGCGGGCACTGGCCCACCAGCCAGCTCACCCGGGGTCCGGGCAGGCTGGCGGCGTGCCGGGCGAGCTCGCGCAGCAGCCGGCTCTTGCCCACCCCGGCCGGGCCGAACACGGTCACCAATTGGGAGGTGCGTTCGGTGACCGTCCGGTGCAGGGCGCTGACCAGCATGCCGCGCTCGTGGTCCCGGTCCACCATCGGGGTCAGCTCGGCGGTGCCCAGCTCGCGCTGGGGGCGGGCGCGCAGCGCGAGCCAGATCCGGCTGACCGCGGACCGACCACGCAACGTCACCGGGGGCTGGTCGACGTACTCCATCTCGTGCCGGGTCGCCGACCAGGTGCTCTCGTCGACCACCACGCCGCCCGAGGGGGCGAGCCCCTGCAGCCGGGAGGCCGTGTTGACCACGTCGCCGGTGACGAAGGCCTGCCCGCCGTCGCGCGCCGCGGCGAGGTCGACCAGCGCCTCGCCGGTGGCGATGCCGACCCGGAAACCCAACGGCGGGTGCGGGCCGGCGGGCTGCCGGGCCAGGTTGCGCTGGATCTCCAGCCCGGCGCGTACGCAGCGCAGCGCGTCGTTGTCGGTGGCCACCGGCGCGCCGAACAGCGCCATCACCGCGTCGCCGATGTATTTCTCGACCACCCCGCCGTACTGGTGCACCAGCCGGCGGACGGTGGCGAAGTAGGTCTGCTGGATGCCGCGCGCCTGCTCCGGGTCGGCCCGCTCGGCGTACGTCGTGAAGTCGACGATGTCGACGAAGAGCACGCTGACCTGGCGCCGGTCCTCCTGCACGACGACGGCGTGGTCGCGCAGGGGCTGGCCGCAGTTGGTGCAGAAGCTGGCCTCGGTGCTGTTGGCGTGCCCGCAGTTGGTGCAGCTCGCCGCCAGTGCCTGTCCACACCCGCCGCAGAAGCGGTCGTCCGGCCCTGCCGCCCGTGAGCAGTGTCCACACTTGAGATCGATGTCGAACTCCGTACGTGAGGAGACCCCAGTATCCAGCGCGAGCGGTCAGTCGGGTAGCCGACGTGCGGACGGACCGTGCGACTGATCGGGCGGGACTAGGCTGCGACTGAAGGAAGTTCGCCGTCAGGAGAGTGCCGTGCATGTGCGACTGTCCACTGCCTGGACCGATCCCGACGGGACGGTGTGGGCTCCGGGCGACACGGTCGACGTCGACGCGGTCACTCTCGCCAAACTGGAGGAGCAGGGCATGGTAGAAGAGCCCGAGGGCCAGGCGACTGGTTCGCAGCCGGCCACGACGAGCAGCACGACGAGCACGCCCAAGCCGACCGATCCCCAGAAGATCGGCCCCGGCCCGGGCGCTCCGCCCGCCGACGACAGCACCAAGTGATCGGCCGGTGAGGTCGGCGGGCCCTCGGCGCGTCGACCTCACCGCCGCCGGCTCAGCGGTCGTTCATCCCGGCCCGACGGCGCAGCGCCGCCACGTCGGTGACCACGATCCGGCGGCCCTCGGTACGCAGCCAACCCCGGCTGGCGAACGAGCCGATCGCCTGGTTGACGCTCTGCCGGGAGCCGCCGGCCATCTCGGCCAGCTGGCTCTGGTTGAGCTCGATGGTGATCATGGGGGCCTGGCTCTCGCCGGCCAGCCGGACCAGCGTCTTGGCCACCCGGCCCGGCAGGTCCAGGAAGACGTGGTCGGCGTTCTGCTCGGTCAGTCGGCGGATCAGGCCGCCGAGCGAGCGCATCACCGCGTCGAGGATGCGCGGGTTGGAATGCACCAGCTCCATGAAGGCGGGTCGGGAGAGCGCGAGCGCGGCGGAATCCTCGATCGCCTCGGCCGAGGCCGACCGGGTGGAGGCGTCCAGCAGGGAGACCTCGCCCAGCACGTCCGGCGGGCGGATCACCGAGAGCACCGCGCGCTCACCCGTCGGCGCGGTGCGGAACACGGCCACCGCGCCCCGGCGCAGGACGATCAACGACTCGCCCGGATCGTTCTCGACGAAGAGCAGCTGACCCTTGCGGTAGGTACGCGGCACCGCGGCGGCGATCACCCGCTGCCGCACCTCCGGCTCGAGCCCGGCGAACATCTCGACGCCCGTCAGCGCGTCGCCCGGCTCCGGCAGGCGAACCTCCACGGCCCAACCCCTCCCCGGTCAAGGACCACAACTCGCAGCCGGGTGAACCTGACAGTCCCCGGTACGAGGTCATCTGAACCGGTTCGGCGTCCGGTAGCGGTACACATCAGATCATGACGGTCCGGTTGCTTGCTGTACACCCCTCAAATCGCTTCCGTGACAGTCACGAGCCGCGGCGGGCAGTACTCCGAGGTGCGGATACACCGCCGGACGGTGCTCCGGTGGACCCCTCAGCGGCGTCCGGTGGGCCACCGCGTCGGCAACCGACAGGGTGGGGTGGGCGGCGAACGGTGGCCCCGCCGGTCGGCCCGCGCCGGGAATGGACGAGGATGGTCGGGATGGTCTACCGCTACTTCTACGACTGCGAGTTCATCGAGGACGGCCGGATCGTCGACCTCGTGTCGATCGGCGTCGTCGACGAGAACGGCCGCGAGTTCTACGCGGTCTCCACCGAGTTCGATGACTCCCGTGCCGTGCCCTGGGTGCGCCGCAACGTCCTCGACAAGCTCCCGTCCCCGGCCGACCGCGCCTGGCGATCCCGCGAGCGGATCCGCGACGAGCTCTACGACTTCCTGATGGAGCCGATCCGCGACCGGCCCGGCGAGCAGTTGGAGCTGTGGGCCTGGTACGCCGCGTACGACCACCTGGTCCTGGCTCAGCTCTGGGGGGCGATGCCGGCGCTGCCCCGGGAGATCCCCCGATTCACCAAGGAACTGCGCCAGCTCTGGGACGACCGGGGACGGCCGGCGCTCCCGGACGCCGACGCGGCCCGGCACGACGCGCTGGTCGATGCCCGGCACAACCTGGCCCGCTGGCGGGCGATGACGGCCCGGTGATTCATCCGCAACGCGTGGCCTCGGTGTCCGGCACGCCCACGGGGGGTACGACCGGGCCCGGGCCCGGGGCGTGCTGTCGGCGGGCCGGTGCGGCGACTACAGTGCGCACTGACGGCCCGCCCCGGGCCGGCAACGGCGCCGATGGTCTGATCTGACGCATATCCTGGGGCTTATCCGGGCTTCACCTGATGCTCCAGGAGGATGAGCAGATCATGCGTATCGGCGTGCTCACCGGCGGCGGCGACTGCCCAGGTCTCAACGCGGTTATCCGGGCGGTGGTCCGCAAGGGCGTCGCCAACTACGGCCACGAGTTCGTGGGCTTCCGCGACGGTTGGAAGGGCCCCCTCGAGGGCCTGTCGCGGCCCCTGGGCATCGCGGAGGTCCGCGGCATCCTGCCGCGCGGCGGCACCATCCTCGGCTCGTCCCGGACCAACCCCTTCAAGATCGACGGCGGGGTCGAGCGGATCAAGAACAACCTCGCCGAGCAGGGCGTGGACGCGCTGATCGCGATCGGCGGCGAGGACACCCTCGGGGTGGCCACCAAGCTGCACGAGCTCGGCGTCAACGTGATCGGCGTGCCGAAGACGATCGACAACGACCTCGGCGCCACCGACTACACCTTCGGCTTCGACACCGCCGTCAACATCGCGATGGAGGCGATCGACCGGCTGCACACCACCGCCGAGAGCCACCACCGCACGCTGGTCGTCGAGGTGATGGGCCGGCACGCCGGCTGGATCGCCCTGCACGCCGGCCTGGCCGGCGGCGCCAACGTGATCCTGCTGC
>JAEVHO010000419.1 GCA_016802835.1 Micromonospora sp. ATA32
CCGAGTTCGCCGCCGCCGACGCGGCGTGCCGGACCAGCCGCGGCATGTGGCCGTGGTGCTGACCGGCGACCTCGAGGCCGGCCGGCTGGTGGGGCGCCGAGTTCGCCGCCGCCGACGCGGCGTGCCGGACCAGCCGCGGCATGTGGCCGTGGTGCTGACCGGCGACCTCGAGGCCGGCCGGCTGGTGGGGCGCCGGTCGGGCGGCCGGCTGGGCCGACGCCGTGGAGGCTGGCCGGGCGGCGCTCGTCGCCGCCGACACTCCGGAGCACCGGATCACCGTCCGGGCCGCCGAGTACGCCCCCTGGCACCCCGGCCGCTGCGCCGAGCTGCTGGTGGACGACACGGTGGTCGGGCACGCCGGCGAGCTGCACCCGGCCGTGCTCGCCGGGCTGGAGCTGCCCCGGCGTACCAGCGCCATGGAGCTGGACCTGGACGCGCTGCCGGGCGCCGCCGGTCGCGCCGGCGCCGGTCATCTCCGGTTCCCGCCGGCGCTGATCGACGTCGCGCGGTGGTGGACGAGTCGGTGCCGGCGGCGCAGGTGCAGCAGGCCCTCACCGAGGGCGCCGGCGAGCTGCTGGAGGACGTCCGGCTCTTCGACGTGTACGCCTCCGAGCAGCTCGGCGCGGGCCGCAAGTCGCTCGCGTACAAGCTCACCTTCCGGGCCCCGGACCGGACGCTGACCGTGGAGGAGGCGGTGGCCGCCCGCGACGCGGCGGTCGCCGAGGCTGCCGCCCGGTTCGGCGCCACCCTCCGGGGCGCCTGAGGGTCCACCGGAAGCGCCGCCTCCCCGCACCCGGGGAGGCGGCGCTCGCCGTTCTCCCGTTGACCTCGCCTTTCTCGCGATGGGTGAGGTGGGGAGCACGAAGCGTCGCGCATCGGCCGAAAGGCCAGCGGCGACTACTCGTTCGGCTACCCACGGGTCACATGGGAGCGGTTAGCCTGCTTGGATTCCGGCTATCGCCGGGGTCACACCCGCCACCCCCACGGGAGTTGTGTCATGTCCGAGGATCAGGGCCCCCCGCCCATCTCCGTCGACGTCTGCATCGTCGGAGGCTGCGGCCGGGTCGGTCTGCCGCTGGGCATCGCCTTCGCCTCGCGCGGCCTCTCCGTGGTGCTGTACGACATCAACGCCGACGCGGTGGCCACGGTCAACGCGGCGACGCTGCCCTTCGCCGAGCCGGGCGCGCAGGAGGCGCTGGCCGAGGCGGTGGCCGCCGGCCGGCTGCGGGCGACCACGGACCCGGTCAGCGTCGGCGAGTCCGAGCACCTGGTCGTGGTGGTGGGCACCCCGGTCGACGAGCACCTCAACCCGGACCTGGGCGCGGTGCCCCGGGCGTTGGAGCGGTGCGCGGAGCACCTGCGTGACGGGCAGCTGATCGTGCTGCGCAGCACCGTCTATCCGGGTGTGACGGCGCTGACCGAGAAGCTGCTGGTCGGCAAGGGCATCCATGCCGACGTGGCGTTCTGCCCGGAGCGGATCGCCGAGGGCCGGGCGATGACCGAGCTGTTCGCGTTGCCGCAGATCGTCGCCGCCCGCACGCCGGGCGCGATGGCCCGGGCCGAGAAGCTGTTCCGGCACCTCACCGACCAGATCGTGCCGCTCGAGCCGGAGGAGGCCGAGCTGGCGAAGCTGTTCACCAACACCTGGCGGTACATCAAGTTCGCCACCGCGAACCAGTTCTGGATGATGGCCAACGACTTCGGGCTGGACTTCGCCCGGATCCGGCATGCGGTGGCCTTCGACTATCCGCGCGCGGCGGACCTGCCGATGCCGGGCTTCGCGGCCGGGCCGTGCCTGTTCAAGGACACCATGCAGCTGGCCGCGTTCAACCGGAACAACTTCGTGCTGGGCCACTCGGCGATGCTGATCAACGAGGGGCTGCCGCTCTACCTGGTGTCCCGGTTGGAGGACCGGTTCGACCTGTCCACCATGACGGTCGGCATCCTCGGGATGGCCTTCAAGGGCGGCAGCGACGACCCGCGGGAGAGCCTGGCGTACAAGCTGCGCAAGATCCTGGCGTTGAAGACCCGGGAGACGATCTGCACCGACCCGTACGTCGCCGACGACCGGTTCGTCGACCTGGACGAGATGCTGCGCCGGGCGGACCTGCTGGTCATCGCCGCCCCGCACGAGCAGTACGCGCGGCTGGAGACGGACAAGCCGGTGATCGACATGTGGGGCCTGACCGGGCAGGGGGTGCGGGTGTGAGGCCACGGGTCTCGGTGATCGTCCCGGTCTACAACGAGGGCGAAGCCATCGTGCGCTGCCTGGAGCGGATGCTGCGGGAGATGCTGCTCCCGGCCGAGGTGCTGATCGTCCACGACATGCCCGAGGACAGCACCGTCCCGTACGTGGAGAAGATCGCCCAGGCCGACCCGCGGGTCCGCGCGGTGCTGAACACCTACGGCCGGGGGCCGGCGAACGCGATCCGGTTCGGCATCGACGCCGCCCTCGCCCCGGTGGCGGTGGTGACCATGGCCGACGGCTGCGACGACCCCCGCCAGATCGACGAGCTGGCCCGGCTGGTGGACCGGGGGCGTGGTGGTCGCGGCCGCCTCCCGCTACATGCCGGGCGGCCAGCAGGTGGGCGGACCGCGGCTGAAGCGGATGATGTCGCGCTGGGCGGGCCGCAGCCTCTACACCTTCGCCCGGGTGGGGACCCGGGACGCCACCAACAGCTTCAAGGCGTACGACACGGCCTTCGTCCGGGAGGTCGGCATCGAGTCGCGGACCGGCTTCGAGATCGGGCTGGAACTGACCGCCAAGGCCAACCGGCTGCGGCTGCCGGTCGCCGAGATCCCGACCATCTGGCTGGACCGGCCGCTGGGGGAGTCCCACTTCGACCTGGGCCGCTTCCTCCCCGGCTACCTGCGGTGGTACCTGTTCGCCTACGGTCGACGGCTGGGCCGGGAGAAACTGGCGGCCCGATCGACGGTGGTCGAGACCGCCGGGGCGGCCGGCGTGGCGGGCGAACCGCCCGCCGGCGCCGTCCCGGCCCAGCGAGTCCCGCAGGACAGCACCGAGTTCGAGAAGACACCTTAGGAGCGCACGTGGCGAAGGTCCTGGTAACTGGTTCGGCCGGCTTCATCGGCGGCTATCTCGTCGAGGAGTTGCTGGACCGGGGCCACGAGGTGGTCGGGATCGACAACTTCTCGAAGTACGGCCCGGTCACCCACAGCTACGACGAGCACCCGCGGTTCCGGTTCGTGGAGGGCGACGCCCGCGACGTCGACCTGCTCACCGAACTGCTGGACGGCTGCGACCAGCTGGTGGCCGGCGCCGCGATGATCGGCGGCATCTCCTACTTCCACGCGTACGCCTACGACCTGCTCGCCACCAACGAGCGGATCATGGCGGCGACCTGCGACGCGGCGATCCGGGCGCACCGGGAGGGCGGGCTGGAGAAGGTCACCTACCTCTCCTCCTCGATGGTTTTCGAGTCCACCGAGCACTGGCCGAGCCGGGAGGGTGACGAGCGGCGCGTCCCGCCGCCGCTGTCGTCGTACGGGTTCCAGAAGCTCGCGGTCGAGTACTACGCCCGGGCCGCCTGGGAGCAGTACCAGGTGCCGTACACGATCGTGCGGCCGTTCAACTGCGTCGGCGTCGGCGAGGGCCGGGCGCTGGGCCAGGCGGAGGTGCTCTCCGGCAACGTCAAGCTGGCCATGTCGCACGTGGTGCCCGACCTGGTGCAGAAGATCGTCAAGGGGCAGGACCCGCTGCACATCCTCGGCGAGGGCCACCAGGTCCGGCACTACACCTACGGCGGCGACCTGGCCCGGGGGATCGCCACGGCCATCGGGCACCCGGCGGCCCGCAACGAGGACTTCAACCTCTCCACGTCCGAGTCGACCAGCGTGCTGGCCCTCGCCGAACTGATCTGGCGCAAGATCAAGGGCCCGGACGTGCCGTTCCGGTACGTGTCCGACGAGCCCTTCCAGTACGACGTCCAGAAGCGGGTGCCGGACGTGACGAAGTCGCGCGAGGTGCTCGGCTTCGAGGCGGCCACCCCGCTGGACGAGATGCTCGACGAGGTCATCCCGTGGGTGACCCGGGCGGTCGAGGAGGGCCGCCTCTGAGGCGTACCCCCGTCTCCTGAGCTGCGACCGGCCCGTGCCGGCGGCGAGGCCCCCGCCCCGCCGCCGGCACGGGCCGTTTCCGTGACCGGCGACACACCACCCTATGGTCATGCAGAACACTGCATGACCTTGCAGGCGGCGGGCCGCCCTGCTAGCCTCAATGCATAGTCATGCGGAGGTGAGTATGGGAATCCGAGTCGCGGTCGCCGGGGCGAGCGGCTACGCCGGGGGCGAGCTGCTGCGCCTGGTCGCCGGGCACCCGGAGTTCGACCTGGTCGCGGCCACCGGGCACGCCCAGGCCGGTCAGCCCGTCGCCGCCGTACACCCGCAGCTCGCCGGTCTGGACCTGGTCCTCGGGGCGACCGAGCCGGCCACCCTGGCCGATGCGGATCTGGTCTTCCTGGCCCTGCCGCACGGTCAGTCGGCGGCCCTCGCGGCCGCGCTGCCCGAGACGGTCCGGGTGGTCGACCTCGGCGCCGACCACCGGCTGCACGACGCCACCGCCTGGCAGCGTTACTACGGCGGCCCGCACGCCGGCGCGTGGACCTACGGCCTGCCCGAGCTGCCCGGCCAGCGCCCGGTGATCGCCGCCGCGACCCGGGTGGCCAACACCGGCTGCTACGCCGTGGCCAC
>JAEVHO010000420.1 GCA_016802835.1 Micromonospora sp. ATA32
GGTCACCGGCAGCGCCGGCACCGCGCCGGCGGCCGGCCCCGTCATCGCGACGCCCACCGGCGGTGTCGCTGGTCCGCCGGTCACCCGCAGGCCGGCGGGCAGCGGCACCGCGGTCGGCCGCCGCCGGGAGGCGGCCGTTTCGCCGGCCGACCGGTGACCGGGCTGAACGCAGGCGGGCTGGTGAGCGGGCTGAACACCGGCGGGCTGGTGAGCGGGCTGAACGCCGCCGGGACGCCGGTGAGCGGGCTGAACGCCTGCGGTGCGGTGCGTGGCGGCATTGTGTCTGTGATGCCAGTGGTGAGCCGCTGGCACGGCGACGAGCTGGCCGCCCGCCGTGGCGAGGGTCCGACCGTCCCAGAATCCACGCGCCGATCGCCTTGTCGACCAGGCGGTCGACGCGACGACCTGGGCCGGACGATCCGGCGGCCGGCAGCGGCGGGGCTGGGTACCTCCGCCGGCCGGCCGGGTAGACCCGGCCGATCCGGCCCCGCACGACCCCGCCGTGGTCGGCCCGGGTCCGCTGCGATCCGCACCAACGGACGCGCCGATGCGGCTGGCCGCCGCCTGAGCCCCCTCCGTCCGAGACAGCTCCGCCCGAGACGGGCGCGGCGCGAGACGCCTGGCGCGAAACCCGGGGCGGGAAACCTGAGGAGCCAGACCCGGGAAGCGAGACCCGCGCAAAAGGCCCGCGCGGCGAGCGGACCGGGTCAGCGGCCGTCGAGGAAGGCGAACACCCGCTTCCAGGCTTCCTCGGCGCCGGCCGGATCGTGGTCGGGGATGTCCGGGTCGGTGAAGAGGTGCCCGGCGCCCGGATAGCGGTGGACCTCCAGCTCGGCGCCCGCCGCGGTCATCGCCCGCTGCCACTCGTCCAGCTCGGCCGGCGGCTCGTACTCGTCGGGATCGGCGAGGTGGAGCTGCACCGGCAGCCCGGGACGGACGGCCTCGGGCGAGCCGCCAGCGCCGTGCAGCAGGAGCAGAGCGGCGGTGTCAGGGCGCTCGGCCAGCAGCGCGCCGGCCACCCCGGCGCCCATCGAGTAGCCGGCCAGCACCGTCGCCCGGCGGGGAGGTCTCGCACGGCGGCCCGGGCCCGGTCCAGGACGACGTCCCGACCGACCCGGTCGAGCAGGGCGAACCCCGCCTCGACCGTGTCGGCGGGCGGCGCGCCGTACAGGTCCGGGGTGACGACCCGGTGCCCGGCGGAGCGCAGCCGGTCGGCGGCGGCCAGCACGGCCGGCCGCAGCCCGTACACGGAGTGAAAGAGCACGATGTGTCCCATCCGTCCATCGTGCCCGAGACCACCCACAACGGCGGGCCGGCTCACCCGGGGAAACCCCGGCCTTGCGGGCGGACGCCGGCCGGGCCCGGGGTCGGCGGCGCTCCGTCGGTGGCCTCGCCGGTCAGGATGCCCCGGTCCCCCGCCATCTCAGCCCTCCCGGCGCTGGTCGACGATCCGGCGTATCTTGCCCATCGACCGCTCCACCCCGTCCGGGTCGATCACCTCGACCGCCACGCTGACCCCGATGGTGTTCTTGATCGCCTCCACCAGGGGCGACGCCGGCCCGGGCGGCGGCGCCGGGGGCCACGCCGGCGCGCCGCTCCACCTTGACCGTCAGCGTGTCCAGCCGGCGGAGACCCCGTCGGGCACCGGCAGGATGCCGTCGACCGGCACCACGGCCCGCTCCAGGTAACCGCCGCGCTCGTCGGTGCGGGTGACCACGCGCCGCCGACCCAACCCGGGTCGACGCCCGCGCCGACCCGGCCGGCGGGCCGGCCACCCCCACTCGCGGTCGGTAGGGCGGGGTGACCGGGAAGTGGTCGCCGTCCGCGCCGCGCCGGATCGCGGTCTCCACCCAGAGCACGTCCGCGACGGCCACCTCGACGAGCACCTCACCCGGGCCGGGCACCGGCTCCGGCGCCTCGGCCAACGCCAGCACCTCCGGCCCACCGAACGCGGCCACCTCGATCACCCGCATGTCACCCTCCGCCTCACTCGCCGGTGGGACCAGCCTGGAAGGTGAAGCGGGGTTGGGGTCAACCGGCGTCCTGGGCTCGCGCGGCGGCGCCACGATCCGCTCGTCGGACTCCCGGGTGGCGGGAGCGTGGCTCAGCGGGCGGCCGGCAGCCGGTGCAGCGCGTCGACCAGCGGGGCCAGCTCGGGCGTGGCCTCGGCCTCGGCCAGCGCCCGGGCCAGCACCCGGTCGTGGGTCGGCCGGGCCCGGGCGAGCAGCTCGGAGCCGGCCGGGGTCAGCTCGGTGTAGATGCCGCGCCGGTCGTCGGCGCAGAGGATCCGGGTCAGCAGGCCGCGCTCCTCCAGCCGGGTGACCAGCCGGGTGGTGGCGCTGCCGGAGAGCGCGGCGGCGCGGGCCAGCTGGCGCATCCGCATGTGCCAGCCGTCCTGGCGGGAGAGCGCGTCGAGCACGGTGAACTCGACCACGGAGAGATCGTGTTCGGCCTGTAACGCCCGCTCCAGGGACGTCTCGATGAGCCCGTGCAGCGCGGCGAGGGTGCGCCAGCCCTGCGCGCGGATCTCCACCGCGTCGTCAGCGATGCCCATGCGGCCCTCCTCCAGTGATCCGGATCGCTCCCCAGGCTAGCACGCTTGCGCGGTTATAGAGCGCGTGCAACTATCTCGTTGTTGGCGCGTGTAGTTGCATACGCTTGCTATCTGTCCCCTTCCCGATGGGAAAAACATGTCCGCACGTTCCCAGTCCCTGCCCGCCGGCCTGCTCGCGCTGGCCATCGGCGCCTTCGGCATCGGGCTCACCGAGTTCGTGATCATGGGTCTGCTGCCCGAGGTGGCCGCCGATTTCGCGGTCACCGAGCCGGTGGCCGGCTGGCTGATCTCCGGCTACGCGCTCAGCGTGGCCGTCGGCGGGGTGGCCCTGACCGCCGCGGTCACCCGGCTGCCCCGCAAACAGGTGCTCCTCGGCCTGATGGTGCTCTTCATCGTGGGCAACCTGCTCTCCGCCGTCGCCGGCAGCTACCCGGTGATGATGGCCGGGCGGATCGTCGCCGCGCTCTGCCACGGGGCGTTCTTCGGCATCGGTGCGGTGGTGGCCGCCGGCCTGGTCGCCCCGGCCCGGCGGGCCGGCGCGATCGCCCTGATGTTCGCCGGGCTCACCATCGCCAACGTGCTCGGCGTGCCGTTCGGCACCTTCCTGGGCCAGCACTTCGGCTGGCGCTCGACGTTCTGGGCGATCACCGCTATCGGCGTGGTCGCACTGGCCGGCCTGGCCCTGCTCATCCCCGGTCGCGCCGCCGCCGCGCCGGACCAGCCCGCCGGCGGGCTCCGCGGTGAGCTGCGCGCGTTCTCCCATCCGCAGGTCTGGCTCTCCCTGGCGATCACGATCCTCGGCTACGGTGGCATGTTCGGCGCGTTCACCTACATCGCGTACACCCTCACGGAGGTGAGTGGGTTCGCCACCGGCACGGTGCCGTGGCTGCTGGTGCTCTTCGGCGTGGGTCTCTTCGCCGGGAACCTGCTCGGCGGCCGGGCGGCGGACGTGTCGCTGTCGCGCACCCTGGTCACCGTCCTGGCGGCGCTCACCGTGGTGCTCGCGGCGTTCGCCCTGACCGCCGACAGCCAGCCGCTGACCATCGCCGCCCTGCTGCTGATGGGCGGGTTCGGCTTCGCGACCGTCCCGCCGCTGCAGATGCGGATCATGCGCTACGCCCACCAGGCGCCCACGCTGGCCTCCGGGGCGAACATCGCGGCGTTCAACCTCGGCAACGCGCTGGGCGCGTGGATCGGCGGGGTGACCATCGCCGCCGGGCTCGGCTACACCGCGCCGATCTGGGCCGGCGCCGCACTCACCCTGGCCGGCCTGGGCGTCCTGCTCGCGGCGCTGCGGCTGGCCCGCCGGGACCGCGACCGGCCGGCGTCGCTGGAGCGGCGGGTCCAGGCGAAGGTGGCCTGACGCCACGGATGGCCGGGAGCGGGTCTGGCGGGACGCCGACCGCTCCCGGTCAACCATCGCGTCGCCATCCTCTCGTAGTTGCAAATTGTTGGCAACAAGGTCTGGACAGCCAGCTCGACACGTAACTAGCCTGACGTCTATGACTCCTTACATTACCGATCCGGCCGGCTGGCAGGAGAGCTGGGACCGGCAACAGGAGGCGTACCTGCCGGACCGGGAGCAGCGGTTCACCGCCCTGCTCGACGCGGTCGACGCGGTCACCGACGGCACCCGGCCACGCCTGCTCGACCTGGCCGGCGGCACCGGCACGATCTCGCTGCGCGCCCTGCGGCGCGCGGGAACGTGGTCAACGCCGACCACATGCCCGATGACGGGCTGCCGGAGCTGACCAAGCGGCTGACCGCCCGGGCCGGCACGCGCCGCGACGCCCGGTACGCCGCCGGCGCCGTCCTCTCCTGGTCGGACTGGTGGACCCGAGCCGGTGCGACCCGGCCCTCGCCCCGCTGGTCGAGCGACGGCACGCCATCTACCCGACCGGGCACAGTCCGGAGTGGAACCCGCCGGTCTCCTGGCACCTGTCCGCGCTGACCGCCGCCGGCTACACCGAGGTGGGCACCCTCTGGCGCGGTGGCGCCGACGCCGCCGTAGCCGCGCTCCGCTGACCCCACCCCGCCGCGGGCGTATCCTGACGGCACGCCATCTACCCGACCGGGCACAGTCCGGAGTGGAACCCGCCGGTCTCCTGGCACCTGTCCGCGCTGACCGCCGCCGGCTACACCGAGGTGG
>JAEVHO010000421.1 GCA_016802835.1 Micromonospora sp. ATA32
GCGCCGATACGCCGGGGCAACGGCCGACGGCGGTGCTGGTCGCGGTGAAGCAGGATGAGGGCGCCGGCGACAGCGGTCCGGGTGGCGAGATGTCGCTGAACGAGTTGCGGCGGCTCGCCGAGACGGATGGGCTGGCCGTCGCCGACGCGGTGGTGCAGAACCGGTCCAGGCCCGATCCCGCCACCTATGTCGGTTCCGGAAAGGTGGACGAGCTGGCCGCCCTGGCTGAGCGGACCCATGCCGACGTGGTGATCGCCGACGGGGAGCTGAGCCCCGGTCAGGTGCGTAACCTGGAGGAACGGGTCGGGGTGCGGGTCGTCGACCGTACCGCGCTGATCCTGGACATCTTCGCCCAGCACGCCCGTACCAGCGAGGGGCGGGTGCAGGTGGAGCTGGCGCAGGTCGCGTACCAGTTGCCGAGGCTGCGGGGCGATGGCCGGTCGATGTCGCGGGTCGGTGGTGGCCGGGTCAGCGGCGGTGCCGGGATGGGTGTGCGCGGCCCGGGTGAGATGCGGCTGGAGACTCAGCGCCGGACGCTGCGGCAGCGGGCCACCCGGTTGCGGCGCAACGCCTCGGAGCTGGCTCGGCGGCGGGAGCGGACCCGGAGTCGGCGGGCTCGCAACCAGGTTCCCTCGGTCTCGATCACCGGCTATACCAACGCCGGCAAGTCTGCCCTGCTCAACCGGCTCACCGGCGCGGACGCTGAGGTCCAGGACTTCCTCTTCGCCACGTTGGACCCGACGGTGCGCCGGATCAGCACCGGCGAACTGACCTACACAGTGATCGATACGGTCGGCTTCGTCCGGCACCTGCCGCACCAGCTCGTCGACGCATTCCGCTCGACGCTGGAGGAGGTCAGCCGCAGCGACCTGGCGATGCACGTGGTCGACGCCTCGGCGCCGGACGCCCTCGACCAGATCACCACGGTGCACGGGGTGTTGCAGGAGATCGGCGCCGGAGACGTTCCCGAGCTGCTGGTACTCAATAAGATCGACATCGCGCCACCGGAATGGGTTGACGCGCTGCGTCGCGCATACCCGGACGCGGTGGCGGTCTCCGCGCTGACCGGCGCTGGTATCGACGAGCTGCGAGCCGTGCTGGCGTCCCGGCTGGCGCAACGTCGACGCGAGAGCTGACGGCCAACCCGTCGCATCGCGTGTCGCTGCCCGAAATCGACGGAGCCGGCGGCGAGCGGCGGCTCGCCCGCCATCGGGGCAGTCAGTCGCGAGAAGCACGTGCGCGGAAGAGCGACTTGGGAACGACCTAACTCTTTTGCGGCTTTGCAGTGCATAAGGTCAGGAGGTTATCCGCCCGTCACTGTCTCCCCACGGGGTGAGCTATGCCCGAACGGACAACGGTCCAGCCCGGCCAGGACCGCCGACCCGCGATCCTGGCCCCGGCCCAGTTCGGCGGCTTCCCCGGCCCGTTGCGCAGGCCGTTCCCCGGCAACACCATGCTCAAGCTGCTCGGCACCACCGATGCCAAGCAGATCGGCATCCTCTACTTCATCACGTCGTTCTTCTTCTTCATCGCAGCCGGGATCGAGGCGCTTCTCATGCGCGCCGAACTGGCCCGTCCGGGAATGCAGTTCCTGTCCCAGGAGCAGTACAACCAGCTGTTCACCTCCCACGGCACGATCATGATGTTCCTGTTCGCCACCCCGCTGGCTTTCGCCTTCGGCAACTACCTGGTGCCGCTACAGATCGGCGCCCCCGACGTGGCGTTTCCTCGGCTGAACGCCCTCGCCTACTGGCTGTACCTGTTCGGCGGGCTGATGGTGCTCGGTTCCTTCGCGACCCCGGAGGCGCCGCCGACTTCGGCTGGACCGCGTACCCCCCCTTGAGCCGCGCGGAACACACTCCCGGGGTGGGCGGGAACTTCTGGGTCATCGGTCTGGTGCTCTCCGGTGTCGGCACCATCCTCGGGTCGGTCAACCTGATCACCACGATCCTGACCCTGCGCGCGCCCGGGATGACGATGTTCCGGATGCCGCTGTTCACCTGGGCGATGCTCATCACCGCGCTGATGGCGATCGTGGTCTTTCCCCTGCTGTCGGCGACGCTGCTCGCCCTGCTGTCCGACCGGGTGATCCACAGCCACGTCTTCGACGCCACCACCGGGGGTCCGATCCTCTACCAGCACCTGTTCTGGTATTTCGGGCATCCCGAGGTCTACATCGTCGCGCTGCCGTTCTTCGGCATCATCAGCGAGGTCATCCCCGTCTTCTCCCGGAAACCCCTGTTCGGCTACAAGGGCATGGTCCTCGCGCTGTGGTTCATCTTCTTCTACTCCCTGAACGTCTGGGCGCACCACATGTTCGCCACCGGACAGGTTCTCCTACCGTTCTTTTCCATCACCACCTTCATCATCGCCGTACCGACCGGGGTGAAGTTCTTCAACTGGATCGGCACCATGTGGAAGGGGCAACTCACCTTCGAGACCCCGATGCTCTTCGCCGTCGGCTTCCTGGTCACGTTCCTCTTCGGCGGGCTCACGGGCGTCCTGCTGGCCAGCCCACCGGTCGACTTCCACGTCCACGACAGCTACTTCGTCGTCGGACACTTCCACTACGTCCTTTTCGGCACCATCGTCTTCGCCGCCTTCGCCGGGGTCTACTTCTGGTTTCCGAAGATGACCGGGCGGCTGCTCGACGACCGGCTCGGCAAGATCCACTTCTGGACGATGTTCGTCGGCTTCCACACCACCTTCCTGGTGCACCACTGGCTCGGCAACCGCGGCATGCCCCGCCGCTACGCCGACTACCTGCCCCAGGACGGCTTCACCACCATGCACACCGTTTCCACCCTCGGTTCGTTCATCCTGGGCGCGTCCACCCTCTTCTTCATCTACAACGTCTGGAAGTCCTGGCGCTTCGGCGCCGCCGTCTCGGTGGACGATCCGTGGGGGTACGGCAACTCCCTGGAATGGGCGACGACCTGCCCGCCGCCCCTGCGTAACTTCGATCGGATGCCCCGGATCCGCTCCGAGCGACCCGCCTTCGACGCCAAGTACGGCCCCCTCGTTGCCGACCTCGGCCGAGACCTTCCCCAACGCGCTGCCAAGCCACCACAGAAGATCCACGACGAACTGCACCGCGAGAAGCACGCACCGGAATCGCCCGCCGCCCGTGGCGCCGGCGGCGCCGACGAAGCGGTCCAGTACCACCCCGCGCCGCAGTCCGGTGCCCGACCCGTCGAGGTCCCTGAACCCGACGAGGTACGCCGACCCAGCTTCGAACAGACCGCCGAAGCCGACGAGGACCCGCTGGACGCCGATCGCGCGGACCGGAGCCCGCGCCGGTGGCGCCACCCCGGGCAATCGGATGACGACAAGAAGTGATTTCAGCCGCCGGCGGCCGGCGGACAGCGGACGTCGAAAGTTCTCCCCGACGTTGCCGCCCTCCGACGTCGACCTGATGCCGGCCGTGCTTCGATGGTCGGATGGAGTTCACCGTGACAGACGCGCCGGGCCGGGAGCGGTTCGAGGCGCGCGACGAGGCGGGCGCGGTGGCCGGGGTGGTCACCTATCAGCTGACCGGCAACATCATCGTCTACACCCACACCGAGGTCGAACCGGAGTTCGAAGGCAGGGGCGTCGGATCGGCCCTCGCTCGCGCCGTGATGGACGACGCCCGGGCCAGGGGTCGGACTGTGGTGCCGATCTGCCCGTTCCTCGGCGAGTGGTTGGGCAAGCACCCGGAGTACGAGGGCCTCGTGGCCCGATCGACTCGAAAGGTCAAATAGCCACCGCCGTGCGCAGACTGCTCCGCCTTCCGCGCCTGGCAGGCCCACCACGCATGACGGTGAACTACCCGGTCCTGTCCGCTCGCTGACGGCGAGACTGCAACAGGCAGTACACATCACCGGAGTTCACCTCGTGTGGCAGTGAGAGCAGGTGCGCCGCCATGCCCTCCGCGGACGTCCAACGCGGAAAAGCCAGCGACATGGCGTCGCCCAGCGCGATGTTGAATGCGTTGAAGCCCAGCGCCGCGAGACGGTCGAGGCAACGTTGCGCCACCGCTCGCTCGATCGTGGTGAATTCGAAGGAGAGCGCGGGCAGCGGATGACTCAGTCCCTCCAGCACCGCATCCTCGAAACCCTCGACGTCAATCTTGACGAAGGTCGGCACCCCGTATTCGCCCACGAGCGCGTCGAGGGTCACGGACGTCACCTCGATGTGCGCGTCCCACACTTCGTCTTCCCACCCGCCAGCGCCGTCCGCCGCCTCCATGAAGTGAGCGGACGCGGTGGAGACGGTGGGGTTGGCGGAGTTGATGTTGAGCTCGATGCTTCCGGCATGCGCACCGCATGCTGCCTCAACCAGGGTGACCTGGTCGTCGCTGGCGTAGATGGCGCGGATGGCTCCCGTGCAGAGCGGTTGCGGCTCCACGGCCACGACCCGGGCCCCGAGGCGGCGGAAGCTGCCGATGCGGTCGCCCACATGGGAGCCGATGTCGAAGACCAGATCTCCGGCACTGATGAAACGCGCGTAGAAATGGTCCATTGCCGTCTCGCGCTCCGGGTCACCGTAATAGAGCTCCAGTGACCGACGAAGAGACGAGGTGGCCGGATCAGTCTTGAGCGCCTCAATTGCGCGGGATCGGGCGTCCACTGAGGGACTGTAGCCGGAGCCGTGAGAGACGGTATCCGGTTCCGGAGATTCGGCCCGGCGGCTGAGGTGACGGTTCGTGATTGGCCGGGCG
>JAEVHO010000422.1 GCA_016802835.1 Micromonospora sp. ATA32
GCGGCGCCGGTGGGCGCCGCGTCCGGGGCCCACCCTCAGTACCGGTAGGCGCGGATGATGGTCTGCTTGACCGTGTTACCGCTGGTGTCCGTCGCGGCGGCCCGCAGCGAGACGAAGCCGGTGCCGGCCGGGTTGCGCACCCAGGCGACCGCCTTCTCGCCGGACCGCCGCACGGTCAGCTGCCGCCAGGTCTTGCCGTCGTCGAAGGACGCCTCGACGGTCAAGGTCCTGGTCCGGCCCAGTGCCGCCCCGACCTGACGGTCGAGCGAGACCGGGATCGCGAACAGCCGGCCGGCCGGCGCCCGATTGTCGATGTCGAGCTCCGGGGTGTACCGGATCGCCGTCATCGGCAGCTTCACCAGGTCGCCGTCGCTCACGTGCCCGGACTTGAAGGTCCACTCCGCGTCGACCACCGTCGACAGGGTGAACGCCGGGTCGCTGTGGAAGGTCGCGGCCAGCCGGTAGTCACCCGTCTCCGCAGGCACGTCCCACACCCAGGGCGCCTCGTTCGCGTCGCCGATCTTGACCCCGTTGCGGTAGAGGTTCACCTGCACGCTGCCGCCGCGAATGTGCCGGAAGCCCATGTGCCCGGTGCCGTCGCCGTGCAGCGGCCCCGGCCCACCCATCGTGTCGCCCCAGTAGCGGGTGGCGAACTGCTGGCCGAAGTTCGGCTCCGGGAAGACCGGCCCGGCCACCGCGTTGGCCCACTTCACCGTGTACGTGCGCCCGGGCCGGAAGCTGGTCCACGCCGACTGGTAGTACGTGTACCTCAGCTGGGCCGAGGTCGACTGCCACACCGCCTGCTTGTCCTGGTTGTAGTACTCCGTGATGGTGCTCGGCACGTCGTAGGTGAAGCTCGGCGGGACGTTGCGCTCGTCGCGGTAGATCGGCGAGTTGCCGGGCGCGTGCGCGACCGCGGTCCGCGCAACCGGCACGCCGGCCACGTCCGCGCTGATCTGGGAGCGGACCGTGGCGAAGTCGCCCGCGCGCAGCTTGCGGGTCAGCCCGGTCATCATCTTCTCCGGCTCGTAGAGGTAGACCCGATAGACGTACGGGCTGTTGTGCAGGCTGCCGTCCTGGGCCACCTGGCCCCACATGCCGTTGACGTAGGAGACGAAGCCGGGCGTCTCGCCGGCCCCGATCTGCGCGGTCCGCAAGTGGTCGAAGGGGATGCCCATCACCACGCCGAACAGGTCGTTGCTGCCCCAGATCTGCGGCTGCTCGGTCCGGATCGTCCAGCCGAACTCCTGATGGACCGCGGTGGCCTTTGGGTTCGGCACCGACACCGCGATCGGCTTCGCCAGGCGGGTGTCCATGGTGAGCGCCTGGTCCGTGGTCAGGTCGAGGCTCGGGCGCACCAGCGAAGTGACGTGCGGGAGGAACGGGTCGCCGGTCAACAGGTAGGTCTGGACCAGGTAGCGGCCCGCGCGGACCCGGTACGTGGTGGCCGCGGGGTCGTCGAACACCAGGATGGTCTGCCGGTCCAGGTCGGTCAGAACGCTCACCCAGCCCTGCTCGGGCGTGGGCGCTCCGCCGTCCGGCCCGACGAGCTTGAGGGCCAGCTGGTGGCGGGCGACATCGAGCGCGACCGGGGTCTGCACCTGGGCGCCGCCGCCGGTGGCCGTCACCTCACCGCCGAAGTAGCGGTCGGGCAGGTCGGCGCCGGCCTGCACGTTGACGGTCACGGTGGCCGTGCCGCCGGCCGGGACCGTCACCGAGGAGGCGCTGAGGCTGAACAGGCCGGCCGGCGCCGGGGCACCGTCGGCGTCCTTGGCGTCGAGGGAGACAGCCAGGGTGAGGGCCGAAGAGCCGCTGTTCGCGTACGTGACCGTGCTCTTCTGCGCAGCGGTGGTCCGCTCGAAGGCGACGCTGACCGGGCTCGCCGTGACGGTCTGCTGGATCGCCCGGGCGACGTCGAGGAAGCCCGCGCCCTGCTCGTAGACACCGATGGCGGCGCTCGGCTGGGCGGCCGCCATCAGCGTGGACTTGATCCGCTCAGGCGACCAGTCCGGGTGCTGCTGGGTCAGGATCGCCGCCGCGCCGGCCACGTGCGGAGTCGCCATCGAGGTGCCGGAGAGGCTGGCGTACTGCGGGTTCTCGTCGTTCGGCCACAGGTCGGAGGTCGAGCTGCGGGCGGCGACGATGCCGACGCCGGGCGCGGTGATGTCCGGCTTGATGCCGGCGTCGCCCGTGCGCGGACCCCGGCTCGAGAACTCGGCCAGCTCGCCCGTCTTGGTCACGGCGCCCACGGTCAGCGCCTCGGTCACGCTGCCGGGCGAGTTCACCGTGGACTCGCCGGCCAAGCCGGAGTTGCCCGCGGCGACGACGAAGAGCAAGCCGTAGCGGTGGGTGAGGTCGGCCAGGGCCGCCTCGATCGGGTCGGTCTCCGGGCTGTCCGGGCCGCCGAGGCTCATGTTGGCGACCTTGACGCCCTGCTGCGCCACCCAGGTCATGCCGGCCAGGATCGCCGACTCCGGGCAGCCCTCTTCCATGCAGACCTTGGCGCTGTAGAGGCTCGCGCCGGGCGCCATGCCCTTGTAACGGCCCTGCGACGCGGCCGCGCTGCCGGCGATGGTCGAGGCGACGTGGGTGCCGTGGCCGACCCGGTCGAGGGTGTCCGGGTCGGCGGTGAAGTTCTCCGCGGCGGCGACGTGGCCGGCCAGGTCGGGGTGGGTCTGGTCGACGCCGGTGTCGATCACGCCGACCTTCACCCCCGTTCCCGTCCAGCCGGCCTGCCAGGCCTGCGGCGCGCCGGTCAGCGGGACGCTGACGTCGAGGGTCGGGTGGCGCAGCCCGTCGAGCCAGATCTTGTCGAACCCGGCCCGCAGTTGCCGCTCGGTGCCACTCGCGGCGGAAGTGACGTTGTTCCAGAAGGACACCGCGTCCGCGCGGCTCTCCGCGACAGCGCTCGCCCCGGAGAGCTCCCGGGTGGTCCGGGCGCCGGCGAGGCCGGCGGGGGCGGCGCTGCTGTGCTGGACGATGAGCGGCAGGGTGGCCCGGGTGTCGTCGTAGCCGAAGCCGACCAGCATCGAGATGTCGAAGAGCCGCTCGTCGAGCTTGCCCCGGTTGAGCAGGCCGATGGCGTCGGCGGGGATGACCCGCACGTCCTCGCCGGCGCTGTGGGTGATGAACGGGATCCGTTCCCGTCCCTTGCCCGGCACGACGTCGACAGCCGTCCGGCCGTCCACCGTGCTTAGGTGAACGGTGTCGCCGGTGAGCAGAGTGACCGTCCGGGGCTTGGACGCGACCGCGGGTGTGGTCGCCGGCTTCGCGGCCCGGGGCTGCGCCGACGCCGGCGAACCGCCCGGAGCCACCGCCGAGACGCCCAGCACCAGCAGTGCCAGCGCCGATATCTTGCGAACTGAACGCATCATTCTCCCTGGATGAACGCGAGAGGTATCCGGGTGCTCCGGACGTGACCGGCGGGTGAAAGTTCATCCGAGTGACCTGGGTCACAGCCGCTGAACCGGTGCGGGGCCCGCTCGCCTGGACCGCCGAGCCCCCATCCACACATCTGCGTACCTGCCCGCGCACCCGAGCGGGCCGAGGTGCCCGATACTCGCGTAATCGCTGGTTCCTGCCCTGGTCGGCACCGCCCTGAGCGGCACGCCGGCCGCGGCCGCTTCCCTGCCGGATGCCCCGGCCACGCCGCCGCCCTCCTCCGCCACGGTCACCCTGCCGACCGACCGCGTCACCGTCGAAGCCACCGGCTCCGGCTGCGGCCGGGCGAGACTCGAGCCCGCCACCGCGAACGCTGTCATCCGGCAGAGCTGCGGCCCCGACGGACACCTGCACGTCATCCCGGCCCGGGTGGCGGCGCAACCGGCGCCGACTTCACTCACCCCGACATGGTCGGCCAGGTGGCGGAGAAGGCCGACTTCAGCACCGACGGCGGCAGTGCGGTCGACCACTTCGGCCACGGCACCACGTCGCGGCCACATCGCCGCAGCGGGGCGCGCGGGCGGTGCCCGGCGCGGCGTCCCCCCGCATACATCTGCACACGACGATGACCCGCCGCGAGGTGCAGGTAGCCGCCGAGTGGTCGGACACCAACGGAACCGTCACCTTCACCCCATGGCGCCAGCGCACCCTCGCCTCACTACTCGCCGACCTGGACGTGCACCCCCGGGTGGCCATGCAGGTGCTCCGGCACGCCCGATTCTCCGTCACCATGGAGATCTATACGCAGGTCTCGTCCAAGGCCACCCGCGGAGCGCTCAAGCGGCTCGGTGAATCTCTCGATGGCTGACCGCTGCTGTAAAAGCTGCTGTACGGGCAGCAGAAAGGCCACCCCCATCAATGGGAAGTGGCCTTTGACCTGCGTGGGCGATACTGGGATCGAACCAGTGACCTCTTCGGTGTGAAGAAAGTGCTCTCCGGAGCGTCACTAGTTGACCCGGACGTGCAGCGGCAAGTTCCGCGCCTATCGCCGACTCGGCCTGCGGCTGACAACCACCCGGAAGCGCAACCGGTGCGAGCCGCACTCGTCGGCTTCAACCCGCGGCCAAGCTGGACGTGGACGCAGAACGGTGATCGCGGGGCCGCTGCTCGTCGAGCCGAAGCATGTAGAGAACGTCATGGATCCTCCTCGGATGTGTCTTACTGCGCGGCGACGGGCATCGGCGCACTGAGTCGGCCCTCGTTCCCGCTGCGGTCCAGTCCGGACACGCAATAGGAGAGCGGGCGGTCGGCCGG
>JAEVHO010000423.1 GCA_016802835.1 Micromonospora sp. ATA32
ACGGCGTACCCGTCACCTGCCGGCGGTCTCGCCCCCGCGCGGGCCGTCCGGGCCGTGCCCGCCCCGGCCACCCCCGCCGGGGGAGGACGCCGGCCTCGAACGCCTTGGTGATCGCGTCGGCCTGCTCCTGGGTCAGCTTGCCGTCCTTCACGGCCTGGTCGAGCCGCTGCTTGAGCATGGCCTGCCGGTCGGCGCCGTTGGGACGAGTCGGCCGGTCGGCCTTGTGCTGCCCGCGCACCTTCTCCAGGGCGGCGGTCACCTTGTCGGTGGGGACGCCGAGCTCCTTGGCGAGGGCCGCGGCGAAGTCGCCCTGCCGGTCCGCCCGCTGCTGCTGCCGGTCGGTGCCCTGGTCCGAACCGCTGCTGGCGCTCGGCGTCGGAGTGGCGTCGTTGTCGGCGAAGGCGACCGTCGGGGCTGCGATCCCCACGCCGAGCACCCCGGCGGCGGCCAGGCCGGCCAGCACGTGCTTCTTCGAGATCGTGCGGGACATCTGTCCTCCAGTTCGCGGTAATATGACGTGACCCACAGTGACCGCCGTAGCTGGGGGGAACCCGTGCCGACCCTGTCAGCGCGCTGAGAATCGCGTCGCACGGATGGACAAACCGGCCGCCGCGTCGGCACGCCGGGGGACGAGGGTCAGCGGACGGCGGGTTCGACCGTCAGGGTGCCGGCGTCCGCGTCGAGCACGGCCGGGGTGCCGACCGGGACGGTGAGCTGACCGACGCCGTGGCCGATCGGCAGGCCGCCGAGCACCGGCACGCCGAGGTCGCCGAGGCGTTCGACCAGCACGTCGGAGACGCTGGTGTCCCAGCCGTCCGCGCAGTCGGTGAACTGGCCGACCGCCACCCCGGCCAGCCCGTCCAGCGCCCCGGACCGGCGCAGGTGGGTGAGCATCCGGTCAACCTTGTAGGGCGGCTCCTGCACGTCCTCGACCAGCAGCACCGCCCCGGTCAGGTCGGGCATGTCCGGGGTGCCGACAGACGCCGTGATCAGGCAGAGATTGCGCCGAGCAGTGGGCCGACCGCGCGCCCGGGCACGCGTACCCCGAAGGTCTCCTCCTCGGCCACCGCGGTGACCGTCACCGGCTCGGTGGTGGTCAACGCGGCGTGCAGCGACTCCGCCGAGCGCAGCGGGGTCCGCTCGTCCAGCCAGGCCGCGCCCGGCCCGTGCAGGCTGGCCAGCCGGGCCCCCCGCCAGAGCGCGAACTGCAGCGCGGTGATGTCGGAGAAGCCGGCCACCACCTTCGGGTCCCGGCGTACGGCGGCCATGTCGATCAGGTCCACCACCCGCTGCGCGCCGTAGCCGCCCCGCGTGCAGATCACCCCGCGCACCTCGGGGTCGGCGAACGCCGCGTTCAGGTCGGCCGCCCGCAGCTCGTCCGCGCCGGCCAGATAGCCCTGCCGGGCGTACGCGTTGGGCGCCAGCACCGGGCGCAGCCCCCAGCCGGCGAGCAGTTCGATCCCGCGTGCCACCCGCTCGGGCCGGGTCGGTCCGGAGGGCGACACCAGCATCACCGGGTCGCCGGGGCACAGGGCGGGCGGGCGTACGGCTGTCGCGTTCTCGGTGATCACAGCGGCAGAGCCTATCCGGCGCCCGGCCCGGACGAGCCCCTTCCGGGCGTCGCGAGCCGTCGGGTCGCCCGTCGCGGGCGCGCGGGCCGGCCGGGCGGCCGCTCCGGGCCGAGCCGTTCGGGCGTCCGGCGGCGCACCGGATAGCCTCGACGGCGTGGCAACCGCGCTGGTGATCGAGAACGACCCGACCGACGACCTCCGCCGGCTGGGGGAGTGGCTGACCGAGGGGGGTCTGGAGCTGCGGGTGCTGCGCCCGCACGCGGGCGACGAACTCCCCGCCGACCTGACCGGGTACGCGGCGCTGGTGGTCCTCGCGCGAGCAGCAGGCGTACCCGCGGCCCGACCGGCAGCCCCCGGCGCGCCCTGGTTCCCTGCGCTCGAAGGGCTGCTGCGCAAGGCGGTCCGCTACCGGGTGCCCACCCTCGGCGTCTGCCTCGGCGGGCAACTGCTGGCCACCGCGCACGCCGGCCTGGTGGAGCGCAGCCCGTCCGGGCCGGAGGTCGGGCCCGGGGTGGTCGGCAAGCGGGACGCCGCCGACACCGACCCGCTCTTCCGGTACGTGCCGCTGATCCCGGACGTGCTCCAGTGGCACTCCGACGAGATCACCGAGCTGCCCCGGGGCGCGACGCTGCTCGCCGCCTCCACCCGCTACCCGAACCAGGCGTTCCGGCTCGGTGACCGGGCCTGGGGTCTGCAGTTCCACATCGAGTGCGACACCGCGATGATCGCGGACTGGGCGGCCGACTCCGACCTGCTCGCCGAGCTGGGCTACGACCCGGAGCTGGTGGTGGCCGCCTGCGCCCGGGTGATGGCCGACGTGGAGGAGGTCTGGCAGCCGTTCGCGATCCGGTTCGCCGCCCTCGCGCTCGGCGAACTGGCCGACGACGACGCGCCCCGCCGTAGCCTGCCGCTGCTCGGGCACTGAGCGCCCATGAGCAGACCGACCAGGGCATCCGGCCGGCTCGCCCGGTACGGCTTCGGCACCGCCGAGAATGACGGCGGCGCGCGGGCCGCCGACCTGCTCGGTCCCACCGGGCTGGGGCTGTGGCGGCCGGACGCCCAGGAACCGGTGGACGACCGGGCGGTCGACCTGCTGGCCGCGCTCTCCCGGGCCGCCGACCCGGACCTGGCGCTGCGCCAGCTGCACCGGCTCGTCGAGGCCGAACGCCGGGCCGAGGCCGAACCCCGCGGCGGGTCGGAGCTGCTGGCCGCGTTGTACACCGACCCGGGGCTGCGCCGTCGGCTGATCGCCGTGCTCGGCGCCTCGTCCGCGCTCGGCGACCACCTGGTCGCCAACCCGGACCACTGGCGGGTGCTCCGCACCGCCCCGGACGGGCTCGCCCCGACGGCGGAGGGGAAGCTGGACCCGCTCGGACCGGGCCAGCCGGTCGCCGCGCTTCGGCAGGCGTACCGGCTGGCGTTGCTGCGGATCGCGGCGGCCGACCTGACCGGCGGCCGGGGCCTGGAGCAGACCATGGCCGCCCTCTCCGCGCTCGCCGACGCGACCCTCGCCGCGGCGTACGAGATCGCCGTCGCCGAGCTGCCCGAGGGCACGCCCCGGCCCCGGCTGGCCGTGGTGGCGATGGGCAAGTGCGGCGGCGACGAGCTGAACTACGTCTCCGACGTCGACGTGATCTTCGTGGCCGCAGGCGACGAGGACCTGATCGCGGCCACCACGGTCGCCACCCGGCTGATCCACATCTGCGGGCTGGTCGCCTGGCCGGTGGACGCCGCGCTGCGCCCCGAGGGCAACCGGGGGCCACTGGTGCGTACCCTCGCCAGCCACCTCGCCTACTACCGCCGCTGGGCCCGGACGTGGGAGTTCCAGGCGCTGCTCAAGGCCCGCCCGGCCGCCGGCGACCTGGCGCTGGCCCGGGAGTGGATCGACGCGCTCGCGCCGCTGGTCTGGACGCCGCCGAGCGGCCGGAGGCGGTCGAAGACGTCCGGTCGATGCGCCGCCGGATCATCGAGAACATCCCGCCGAAGGAGCTGGAACGCGAGATCAAGCGTGGCCCCGGGGGGCTGCGCGACATCGAGTTCGCCGTCCAGCTGCTGCAACTGGTGCACGGTCGCGGCGACGAGTCGCTGCGGGCCGCGGGCACCATCCCCGCGCTGCGCGCGCTGGTCGCCGGTGGCTACGTCGGCCGGCCGACGGCGAGGCGCTCCTGCGCGGCTACCGCTTCCTGCGCGGCGTGGAACACCGGCTGCAGCTGCAGGGCCTGCGGCGTACCCACACGGTGCCGACCGAGCCGGCCGCGCTGCGCTGGCTGGCCGCCGCGCTCGGCTACACGGCCGCGCCGGGCCGCAGCGCCGTCGAGGCGTTCCGCGCCGACTGGGTCGGGCACTCCGCGGAGTACGCCGGCTGCACGCCAAGCTGCTCTACCGGCCGCTGCTGGAGTCGGTGGCCCGGGTGCCCGCCGACGGTCTGCGGCTCACCCCGGAGGCGGCCCGGCACCGGTTGGAGATCCTCGGCTTCGCCGATCCGGCCGGGGCGCTGCGTCACCTGCAGGCGCTCACCGGCGGGGTGAGCCGGACCGCCGCCATCCAGCGCACCCTGCTGCCGGTGCTGCTGTCGGAGTTCGCCGACGCGCCCGAGCCGGACCGGGGGCTGCTCAACTACCGCAAGGTCTCCGACAAGCTCGGCAGCACGCCCTGGTATCTCCGTCTGCTGCGCGACGAGGGGCCGGTCGCCCGCCGGCTGGCCCGGGTGCTCGCGCTGTCCCGGTACGCCGCCGACCTGCTGGCCCGGGAGCCGGAGGCGCTGCGGCTGCTGGCCGAGGAGAGCGAGCTGACCCCGCGCCGGCGCGAGGTGCTCTGCGAGGGCTTCGCCGCGGCCGCCTCCCGGCACGCCGACCCGGAGCAGGCCACCCGGGCGGTCCGCGCGCTGCGCCGGCGGGAACTGGTCCGGCTCTCCTGCGCCGACGTGCTCAGCCGGGCCGGCGCGCTCGCCCCGATCACCCAGCGGGAGCCTCGCGCGACCGCCGACGGCGTCCGCCCCGTACGGTTGCCGTCGCTCGCTGACATCGCCGTGGTGGGCACCGCGCTGGCCGACGTCACCGACGCCACCCTGGCCGCCGCGCTGCACACGCCCGGGCAGCCCAGCCGGCGAT
>JAEVHO010000424.1 GCA_016802835.1 Micromonospora sp. ATA32
TCTGCGATCTCCACGTGGGACCCATCGCCCCCTGATCACGAACAGCACACGAGCCCCGGACCACCAACCCCCGAAGGACTTACGGCCCAGACCACTTAGGGCTGCAGAACGTGCAGCGTTAGAGCCGATCAGACTTGGGAGTGATCCCATCGACCCGACGCCCCCCGATCGCATCGCCGCCGGGGGGCGCCAGCCTTGCCGGTGACGGGGCCGTCCGCATCCGGTGCGATGCCGTGCCGGTCGACATCCAAGGTAGTGTGGATGTCATGGCCGCCGTGTACGAGGAAGTGCCCTTCAGCGAGTTCCTGCACCGGCCGGCGGCTGCCGCCGACCGGCTGGAGCGGGTCCGCGCCCTCCGCCTGCGCCGACGGGACGCCGGCGACCTCGCCCTGACCCGGGCCGACCAGTTGGAGCGGGACGCGGTCGTCATCGACTTCACCGCGCGGCTGCTGGCTGGGCTGGTCCGCTCCGAGCCGACCGACGTCGTGCGGCGGGTGCTGGGCGAGGCGCTGCCCTGGGTGGCGTTCCTTCCCGAGGAGGACGTCGACCAGCTGTTGTCCGAGCTGATCACGGTGGCCCAGGGGGCGGCCTCCCTGGAGAACCTGTCGCCGATCGCGGTGCTGCTGGCCCAGTGGCGGCACACCGCCGAGATCCACGCCGACCCGGTTCTCCTCGAGATGATCAGCCGGGAGCCGAGCGGCGATCTCGGCCCCGTCCCGACCCCGGACATCCCGCGTTGAGCCCAAAGCGGGGCGACCGGGCGGCACCCCCAGCCATAGCCGGCGAGTACGAGCTGCGCTTCGCCGAATCCGCAGCGGCGGACGGCTGGGAGCAGTTGGCCCGGCAGGCGCCGGCCAATCTCCGCCGTGCCTACGACGCCCTGCGCGCCGACCCGAGATCGAAGACCTCCCCGGAGCGGCAGCACCGACTCAAGGGCTTCCTGGCCTCCGCGAGCTGGAAGGGCCAGGAGTTGGAGCGTTGGCAGTACGAGGTGACCGGCGGCGGGTGGATCTGGTACGTGATCGACGACGAGCGCCGAACCGTCTGGCTCACGTACGCGGGGACTGGCCACCCGCGTGCGACTGAGTAAACACCGACTTCACCGCGTACCAGAGGGCGCCGAGGGCGAGCACGCCGAAGCCCGCGAGCACGCTCGCCAGGGGCAGGTTCACCGCGAGCACCACACAACCGACCAGCCCCAACGCGGCGAGCAGTTGAACGGGCAGCTTCCGCGCCGGGTCCCGGCCCAGGGTGAGCGCCGAGGCGTTGGTGATCGCGTAGTAGACCAGCACCGTGCAGCTGGAGAAGCCGATCGCGGTCCGTACGTCGCCCAGCGCCACCACGACGATCACCACGGCGGCCACCGCCAGCTCGGCCCGGTGCGGCACCTTGTGCCGAGGGTGCACGGCGGCCAGCGCGCCCGGCAGGTCCCGGCGGCGGGCCATCGCGAGCGTGGTGCGGCCGACCCCGGCGAGCAGGGAGAGCAGCACGCCGGTCACCGCGACCGTCGCCCCGGCCCGGACCACCCAGGCCAGACCGGGCAGCCCGGCGGCGGTCACCACGTCGGCCAGGGGCGCGGTGGAGGCGGCCAGCCGGTCGGCGCCGAGCACGCCGAGCGTGACCACCGCCAGCGTCACGTAGATCGCCAGCACGACGCCGAGCGCCAGCGGCACCGCCCGGGGGATGGTCCGCTCCGGGTCGCGTACCTCTTCGCCGAGGGTGGCGATCCGGGCGTACCCGGCGAAGGCGAAGAAGAGCAGACCGGCGGCGGTCAGCATGCCCCGGTTTCCCGTGCCGCCGAGGTCGCCGAGCCGACCGAGCGAGAAGTCCCCGCCGCCGATGCCGGCCACTGCCACGAGCGCCAGCACGCCAAGCACGAGCACCACCAGGGCCTTCGTCGCCGTGGCGGTCTTGCCGATGCCGCGCAGGTTCACCGCGGTCACCGCCACCACCGCGGCGACCGCGACGAGCCGGGCCTGCCCCGGCCAGAGGTACGCCCCGATGGTCAGGGCCATCGCCGCGCAGCTCGCCGTCTTGCCGACCACGAACCCCCAGCCGGCCAGGAACCCGGCGAACGAACCGAGCCGCTCCCGGCCGTAGACGTACGTGCCGCCGGACTCCGGATAGCGCGCCGCCAGCCGGGCCGAGCTGGTCGCGTTGCAGAAGGCGATGAAGCCGGCCAGGGCCAGCGCGAGCAGCAGCCCGGCGCCGCCGGCCGCCGCGGCGGCCGGGGCGAAGACCACGAAGACGCCCGCGCCGAGCATCGAGCCGAGACCGATGACCACCGCATCGGGTACGTCGAGCCGCCGCGACAGTTGATCCACGGGCGCAGGCTATGGGCTCGAGGTGAACAGCGCGGGACGATCCCAGCTCCGCAGCCGGCCGGGGAGCGGGAGGTCGTCCCACGGCACCCGGCGCAGCACCCGGTCGAGCAGCAGCCCGAGCAGCAACCCGGCCACCGAGTCAGTCAACCAGTGCCAACCCAGGTAGGTCGTGGTGGAGAGCACCACCAGCGGCGGCACCACCCGGATCACCGTGATCAGGCGGTCGGGCACCGGCCGGTGCAGGGTGCGCAGCAGCGCGGGCAGCAGCAGCGCCAGGATGCCGTACCAGACGATCGAGTTGGCGACGTGCCCGGACGGGTAGGAGACGCCGTACTGGCCGTCGGTGTGGAACAACTGCACCGCGTCGGCCGGCGGCAGGTATGGCTCCTTGACGCTGGCGCTCGGCGCGGCCCGGTCGGTCCAGAGCTTCAGCGGCCCGATGGTCAGATAGGTCAGCACGAACGCGGCGATCGGCGGCAGCAGCGGGCGGACCGAACGGACCCGGACGGTCACCAGCGCGCCGAGCGCGGTCGCGATCAGGGTCAGCGGGGTGCCCTGGCCCAGGTAGTTGAACACCACGGCTGTCCAGTACGCCGTCCCCGGCCGGTGCGCGTCCGCCCAGTCGGCGACCGCCCGGTCGACCCCGAGGAGCTGGTTGGCGGCGAGCGCCGCGGTCAACCCGACCAGACCGGCGAGCAGCAGCACGTCGAACCACCAGCCGGCCGGCCGGACCGGTCGGAGCCGCCGCTGTGGCCGTACCACCGTGGTTTCCCGCACGCGACCACGCTACCGGCCGCCAGCGGACCCGGACCGGCGCGGGCCCGGGCGGCCCAACACGGGCACCGCGACTGGTCGCGGCTGTGTGCCGAGCCACGAAGGGAAGCGCTCAGCGGGGGCACCCGTCACACTTGTCCGCGTGCGGATCACCTCGGCCCTCGTGGACCCGGCGCTGCTCGACCTTCCGTGGTCGACCCCGCTGGAGGAGTGGCCTGCCGAGCACCTGGTGGCGCTGCCGCAGGGCATCTCCCGGCACGTCGTCCGGTTCGTCCGGTTGGGCGACTTCGTGTACGCGGTCAAGGAGACCGGGGAGCGGGTCGCCGAGCGGGAGTACGACCTGCTCCGGGCGCTGGAGCGGATCGACTTCCCGTCCGTCGAGGCGATCGCGATCGTCGCCGACCGCCAGACCGAGGACGGGGAGCCGCTCGACCCGGTGCTGATCACCCGGCACCTGCAGTTCTCGCTGCCCTACCGGGCGCTCTTCTCGCACACGCTGCGCCCGGAGACGATGGGCCGGCTGCTCGACGCGCTCGCCGCGCTGATCGTCCGGATGCACCTGACCGGCTTCTTCTGGGGCGACTGCTCGCTGTCGAACACGCTGTTCCGCCGGGACGCCGGGGCGTTCGCCGCCTATCTGGTCGACGCCGAGACCGGGGCGCTGCACAGCTCGCTCTCCAACGGCCAGCGGGGCGAGGACCTGGAGATCGCCCGGGTCAACATCTTCGGCGAGGCGCTGGACCTGCAGGCCGCCGGGCTGCTGCACGAGTCGATCGACCCGGAGGTGGTCTGCGAGGAGGTCGTGCAACGCTACGAGCGGCTCTGGCACGAGATCACCTACGAGCAGCAGGTCGAGCGGGACGCCCGGCACGACATCGAGGGCCGGATCCGCCGGCTCAACGAGCTCGGCTTCGACGTGGCCGAGGTGGCCCTGTCGACGATCGACAACGGGCGCTACCTGGTCCGGCCGAAGGTGGTCGACGCGGGTTACCACACCCGGCGGCTGCTTCGCCTGACCGGCCTCGACGCCGAGGAGAACCAGGCCCGCCGGCTCCTCAACGACCTGGACGCCTACCGGGCGGAGAGCGACCTGACCGACGAGCAGCAGGCCGCCCACCGCTGGCTGACCGAGGTCTTCGAGCCGGTGGTCCGGGCGGTGCCCGCGCACCTGCGCCACAAGCTCGAGCCGCAGGAGCTCTTCGCCCAGATCATCGAGCACAAGTGGCTGCTCTCCGAGCGGGCCGGCCGGGACGTCGGCATGGGCCCAGCGGTGCAGTCGTTCCTGGCCGACGTGCTGGTGCACCGCCCCGACGAGCAGGCCGTGCTCGGCGTCGAGGTCCCCACCGCCGGCTGACGGGGCACCGGCCGTGACCCCGGCCGGCCGTTCAGCGGCGGCGACGGCTCGGTCTCACTCCACCCACGCGCCGTCGCGCATCACCCGGACGACGTTCAGCTCCTCGTCGAGGACAACCAGGTCGGCGCGGAGCCCGACCTGCAGCGCCCCGATCCGGTCGCCGAGGCCGATCGCCCGGGCCGGGGTCGTGGCCACCATCCGGGC
>JAEVHO010000425.1 GCA_016802835.1 Micromonospora sp. ATA32
CCGAGATGGGCAACCTCGACCGGCTGGCCGGGCAGCTCGCCGACCGGGAGCGGCTCGCCGCCACCGGCCGGCTGCTGGCCGCCAGCGCCCGCTGCCGGTGCTCGGGGCTGCGCGCCGCCGCGCCGCTGGCCGCGTACTTCGCCTACTTCGCCGCCAAGGTGCACCCGGACGTGCGGGTGCTCGACGACGGCGGCAGCCTGCTCACCGACCGGCTGGAGCAGGCGGCGGCGTCCGGGGCGAGCGCCCTGCTCGCCTTCGTGCTCCCCCCGCTACCCGCGGGAGACCCTGGACGCGCTGCGCGATGCTCGCGACGCCGGCCTGACCGTCGTGGCGATCACCGACTCACCGGTCAGCCCGGCCGGCGAGTACGCCGAGGTGGTGCTGCCCGCCGCCGTCGGCACCGACCTCGTCTTCGACCTGCACACCGCCCCGATGACGCTGGCCATGGTGGTGCTCCAGGCGATCTGTGACGCCGCCCCGGCCGACACCCAGCGCCGGCTGGAGGCGTTCGAGTCGTCCGCGGCCCGCCGCCAGTTGTTCCTGGGCTGAGAGGAGTCCCGAGATGCACCAGCCCGTTCGCGCCGCCCGCGGCACCGAGCGCACCGCCCGTGGGTGGCCGCAGGAGGCCGCGCTGCGGATGCTGATGAACAACCTCGACCCCGAGGTGGCGGAGCGCCCCGACGACCTGGTCGTCTACGGCGGCACCGGGAAGGCCGCCCGGGACTGGCCGTCCTACCACGCGCTGGTGCGTACGCTCACCGACCTGCGCGACGACGAGACGATGCTGGTGCAGTCCGGCCGTCCGGTCGGCGTCATGCGGACCCACGAGTGGGCGCCCCGGGTGCTGCTGGCCAACTCGAACCTGGTCGGCGACTGGGCCACCTGGCCGGAGTTCCGCCGGCTGGAGCAGCTCGGCCTGACCATGTACGGGCAGATGACGGCCGGCTCCTGGATCTACATCGGCACCCAGGGCATCCTCCAGGGCACCTACGAGACGTTCGCGGCCGTCGCCGCGAAGCTCGCCGGCGCCCGCGGCGACGGGCGGCAGCAGGGCAACGGGACGCTGGCCGGGACGCTGACGCTGACCGCCGGCTGCGGCGGGATGGGCGGGGCGCAGCCCCTGGCCGTCACCATGAACGGCGGCGTCTGCCTGATCGTCGACGTGGACCGGACCCGTCTCGACCGCCGGGTGCACGACCGTTACCTGGACGAGGTGGCCGACTCGCTGGACGACGCCGTCGAGCGGGTCCTCGCCGCGAAGCGGGACCGGCGGGCGCTCTCCGTCGGCGTGGTCGGCAACGCGGCCACCGTCTTCCCGGAGCTGCTGCGCCGGGGCGTCGAGATCGACGTCGTCACCGACCAGACCAGCGCCCACGACCCGCTGTCGTACCTGCCGGAAGGGATGGAGCTGGCCGACGCCCCCGGGTACGCGCGGGACAAGCCGGCCGACTTCACCGACCGGGCCCGGGCGTCGATGGCGAAGCACGTCGAGGCGATGGTCGGCTTCCTCGACGCCGGGGCGGAGGTCTTCGACTACGGCAACTCGATCCGGGGCGAGGCCCGGCTCGGCGGGTACGAGCGGGCCTTCGACTTCCCGGGCTTCGTGCCGGCGTACATCCGGCCGCTGTTCTGCGAGGGCAAGGGACCGTTCCGGTGGGCGGCACTCTCCGGCGACCCGGCCGACATCGCCGCCACCGACCGGGCGATCCTGGAGCTGTTCCCGGAGAACGAGTCCCTCGCGCGGTGGATCAAGCTGGCCGGCGAGCGGGTCGCTTTCCAGGGCCTGCCGGCCCGGATCTGCTGGCTGGGCTACGGCGAGCGGGACCGCGCCGGGGTGCGGTTCAACGAGATGGTCGCGTCGGGTGAGCTCTCCGCGCCGGTGGTGATCGGCCGGGACCACCTGGACTGCGGCAGCGTGGCCAGTCCCTACCGGGAGACCGAGTCGATGGCCGACGGCTCCGATGCGATCGCCGACTGGCCGCTGCTCAACGCCCTGGTCAACACGGCCAGCGGCGCGTCCTGGGTGTCCATCCACCACGGTGGCGGGGTGGGCATCGGCCGGTCGATCCACGCGGGTCAGGTCTGCGTCGCCGACGGCACCGCCCTGGCCGGTCAGAAGATCGAGCGGGTGCTCACGAACGACCCGGCGATGGGCGTGATCCGGCACGTCGACGCCGGCTACGACGCCGCCCGCGAGGTCGCCGACGCCACCGGCGTACGCGTGCCGATGGCGGAGGAGGGGTGAGCGTGACCGACGACCTCGCCGGCCGGTTCCGCACGCTGTGGGACGAGATCGCGCCGATCGGGCGGGTCGCCGGCAGCGGCGGCTATCTGAGGTACGCGCTCGGCGAGCACGAGGTGCTGCTGCGCGCGTGGTTCCGGGAGCAGGCCGCCCGGCGTGAAATGCCGGTGACCGAAGACGGCAACGGCAACCTCTTCGCCTGGTGGGGTGAGCCCGACGCCGGAGACGCGGTGCTGACCGGCAGCCACTTCGACTCGGTGCCGCATGGCGGGGCGTACGACGGGCCACTCGGCATCGTCAGCGCCCTGCTCGCCGTCGACGAGCTGCGCGCCGCGGGCGTCGCGCCGGTCCGGCCGGTGGCGGTGGCCGCGTTCGTCGAGGAGGAGGGGGCGCGGTTCGGCGTACCGTGCCTGGGGTCGCGGCTGCTCACCGGCGTGCTCGACGCGGACCGCGCGGCCGGGCTGCGCGACGCCGCCGGGGTGAGCTTCGCCGAGGCGCTGGGTGGCCGGCCGACGGGCGCCCGGCCGGAGCTGGTCGGCCGGTTCTCCGCCTTCGTGGAGCTGCACGTGGAGCAGGGCCGGGCGCTGGTCGAGCTGGACGCGCCGGTCGCGGTCGCCACCGCGATCTGGCCGCACGGCCGCTGGCGCTTCGACGTCACCGGCGAGGGCAACCACGCGGGTACGACCCGGATGGCCGACCGCCGCGACCCGATGCTGACCTACGCGTTCACGGTGCTGGCGGCGAACAAGGAGGCCCGGTTGCGCGGGGCGCACGCCACGGTGGGCCGGGTGTCCGTGGAGTCGAACGCCACCAACGCGATCCCGTCGAAGGTGACCGGTTGGCTGGACGCGCGGGCGGCCGAGCCGGAGACGCTGACCGGGCTGGTCGACGCGGTGCAGGCCAAGGCCGTCGAGCGGGCCCGTCGCGATGGTACGGAGGTGGCGCTGACCGAGGAGTCGGTCACCCCGCTGGTGGCTTTCGACGGCGGCCTGGGCGGGCGGCTGGCGGCGCTGCTGGACGCGCCGGTGCTGTCGACCGGGGCGGGACACGACGCCGGGGTGCTGGCCGGGCACCTGCCCACCGCGATGCTCTTCGTGCGCAACCCGACCGGGGTGTCGCACTCCCCCGCCGAGTCGGCCACCGACGCCGACTGCGCCGCCGGGGTGACCGCCCTGGCCCGGGTGCTGGCGGAGCTGGCATGTCACTGACCGTGACCCGCTGGCTCGCCGAGTACGCCTGGCTGCCCGACCAGGCCGGACCCACCCCCGACGTGCTGATCGAGGTCGCTGACGGGCGGATCACCGGGGTCACCGCGCTGGCCGCCGGGACCGGCCCGGCCGCCGGTGTCGAGGTGCTGGGGCGACGCCGTCCGGCTGCCCGGGCTCACCCTGCCCGGGCTGGCCAACGCGCACTCGCACGCCTTCCACCGGGCGCTGCGCGGCCGTACCCACGGCGGGCGCGGCGACTTCTGGACCTGGCGGGAGCAGATGTACGCGGTGGCGCCCGGCTGGACCCGGACTCCTACCTGGCCCTGGCCCGGGCCGCGTACGCCGAGATGGCGCTTGCCGGGATCAGCTGCGTGGGCGAGTTCCACTACCTGCACCACGCCCCCGACGGCCGGTCCTACGCCGACCCGAACGCGATGAGCGCGGCACTGGTCGAGGCGGCCGCGCAGGCCGGCATCCGGATCACCCTGCTGGACACGTGTTACCTGGCGTCCACGGTGGATGGTCAGCCGCTCACCGGGCGGCAACGACGCTTCGGCGACGGCGACGCGCTCCGCTGGGCAGACCGGGCCGCCGCGTTCACCCCGGACGGCACCCACGCCCGGGTCGGCGCGGCGATCCACTCGGTACGCGCGGTGCCGGCCGAACAGCTCGCTACGGTCGCCGCCTGGGCGGACCGGCGCGGCGCGCCGCTGCACGTCCACCTCTCCGAGCAGCCAGCCGAGAACGACGCCTGCCGGGCCGTGCACGGATGCAGCCCGACCCGCCTGCTGGCCGACCACGGCGCACTCGGCCCCACCACGACCGCCGTGCACGCCACCCATCTGACCAGTCGGGACCTGGCGCTGCTCGGGGAGAGCCGCACCGGGGCGTGCCTCTGCCCGACCACCGAGCGGGACCTCGCCGACGGCCTCGGCCCGGCCCGACTATTGGCCGAGGCGGGCAGCTCGCTCAGTCTCGGCAGCGACAGCCACGCAGTGGTCGACCTGTTCGAGGAGGCCCGGGCGGTCGAGCTGGACGAGCGGCTGCGCACCCGGCGGCGCGGCCACTTCGGGACCTGGCGCTGCTCGGGGAGAGCCGCACCGGGGCGTGCCTCTGCCCGACCACCGAGCGGGACCTCGCCGACGGCCTCGGCCCGGCCCGACTATT
>JAEVHO010000426.1 GCA_016802835.1 Micromonospora sp. ATA32
GGCCCTCGCGGAGCGCGAAGCGGTGCAGACCGCGCACGGCGCTGGCCGCCCGGGCGGCCGACGATACCGCCAGCGGCGGGGTGCAGGTCGTCTCCGGCCCGCAGCCGGGCCAGGTGGGCCTCCACCTGAGCCGGGCGACGGCGGCCAGGTCGGTCACCCCGGCCGCGGCGAGCGTGGCCAGGTAGCGGTCCAGGTCCCGGCGGTACGACGAGAGGGTGTTGCCGGACAGTCCACGCTCGACGGTCAGATGGTCGAGGTAGCCGCGCACGGCACGGCGCAGGGCCGGCGCGGGCTGCTCACCCGTGCCGGCCCCGTCCGCTGTTCCGGTCAGCCCGTCGCCCCTCAGGCCAGCACGTCGGCCAGCTGCAGGGTGCTCATCCCGTGCGCCTCGGCGACCGGGCCGTAGGTGACCTGGCCGTCGTGGGTGTTCAGGCCGAGAGCCAGGGCCGGGTCGCGGCGCAGCGCCTCGCGCCAACCCTGGTTGGCCAGCTCCAGCGCGTACGGCAGGGTGACGTTGGTCAGCGCGTAGGTGCTGGTGTGCGGCACCGCGCCGGGCATGTTCGCGACGCAGTAGAAGATCGACTCGTGCACCTGGTACGTCGGCTCGGCGTGCGTGGTCGGCCGCGAGTCCTCGAAGCAGCCGCCCTGGTCGATGGAGATGTCGACCAGCACGCTGCCCGCCTTCATCCGGGAAACCATCTCGTTGGAGATCAGCGTCGGCGCCTTGGCGCCCGGCACCAGCACCGCGCCGATGACCAGGTCGGCGTCGAGGACGGCGCGCTCGATCTCGTACGCGTTGGAGGCGACCGTCTGCAGGTGGCCGCGGTAGATGGCGTCGGCCTGGCGCAGCCGCGCGACGTTCTTGTCCAGCAGCAGCACCTCGGCCTGCAGGCCCAGCGCGATCGCGGCGGCGTTCATGCCGGACACGCCGGCGCCGATGACCACGGTCTTCGCCGCGTACACGCCGGAGACGCCGCCCATCAGGATGCCGCGCCCGCCGCCCTGCCGCTGCAGGTGGTACGCGCCCGACCTGCGGAGCGAGCCGGCCGGCGACCTCGGACATCGGGGCGAGCAGCGGCAGCGAGCGGTCGGGCAGCTCGACGGTCTCGTACGCGATGCCGGTGACCTTGCGGTCGACCAGCGCGTCGGTGCACTCCTTGGAGGCGGCCAGGTGCAGGTAGGTGAAGAGCACCTGCCCCTCGCGCATCCGGTGGTACTCCTCGGCGACCGGCTCCTTGACCTTGAGCACCAGATCCGCGGTGTCCCACACCTCGTCGGCGGTGGCCAGGATCTTGGCGCCGGCCGCGGCGAACTCCTCGTCGGTGATGCTGGAGCCGACCCCGGCGCCGGACTCGACGAAGACCTGGTGACCGCCGCGGGTGAACTCGTTGACGCCCGCCGGCGTGATCGCCACGCGGTACTCGTGGTTCTTGACCTCGCGGGGGATTCCGACCTTCACGATGCAGACACCTCTCTTCGGGGCTGCCTTCCCCCGACTGCGCGGTGCGCGACGGCCCCATTGCCGTCGCGGTCCACCGGTCCCGCCGGCGGCAGTCTAGGCGCGCTGCCGCCGCCGGGCAGCCAACACAGTGACATCCGGTATCCGACTGTCCTGACGGAGTGTCAGGCGCGGGTCCGGCCAGTGACCGAGGCCGCCTCAGCCATCAGGACAGTATTCACCCATAATCGTCTCACCAGGCGGAGTGCGCTGCGGACAGGACGCGAGTGGATCACTAAGGTGTCGCCTCATGACCACTCCTCCTTACCAGCAGTACCCCAGCGGCGTCTCCGACAAGAGCAAGGTCGTCGCCGGCATCCTGCAGATCCTGCTCGGCACCTTCGGCGTCGGGCGCTTCTACATGGGCGACACCAAGACCGGTGTGATCCAGCTCGTGGTGTCCGTGGTGACCTGCGGCATCGGCGGCATCTGGGGCCTCATCGACGGGATCCTGATCCTGGTCAACGGTGGCGTCGACGGACAGGGTCGCCCGCTGCGCGACTGACCCCACCACCAGCAGGGCCGCGCGGCGAACCGCGCGGCCCCTGCTGTCGTACCCGTCGGCTCAGTGCGGCAGCGGCGCGTCCGCCCGACGCAGCACGACCAGCCGGTGTCCCGGGCCCGGGCGGCGGCGAGCAGCCCGGCCACACAGGACGCGTTGGTGATCTCCCCGGCCAGCACCATCCGGACCGCCTCCTCCAGGTCGACCCGGACGACCTGGAGGTCGGCCTCCTCGTCCCGGCGCTCGTGCCGCTGGTCGGCGGCACGTCGGTCAGGTCCCGGGCCAGGAAGACCCGGACCAGCTCGTTGGTGAAGCCCGGCGAGCTGTGCAGGTCCACCAGCACGTCGACCGTGCCGGCGGACAGGTCGGCCTCCTCGGCCAGCTCCCGCAGCGCCGCGCCGGCGAGGTCCTCGCCGGCCACGTCGGTCAGCCCGGCCGGCAGCTCCCACAGGTGCCGGCCCACCGGGTGCCGGTACTGGCGGATCAGCACCACCTGCCCGGCCTCGTCGAGCGCCACCACGGCGACCGCGCCGACGTGCGTGACGTAGTCGCGCGCCGACGTGCCGCCACCGGGCATCGTCACCTCGTCGGTGACCACGGTGAAGACCGGGCCGGCGTAGCGCTGCCGCCGGTCGGTCACCTCGTAGCGGTGCTCGACGGCGCTCACGAGGCGGAGGCCGCCTTCGCCGGGGGCGCCGCCGCCGTTGCGGCCCGCCTTCGCCGCCGCGGCCGACTCCGCCGGCGCGTCCAGTTCCACCGGTAGCTGGTCGGCCTGGGAGTACGCGACGGCGGCCTTGACGAACGCGGCGAAGAGCGGGTGCGGCCGGGTCGGCCGGCTCTTCAACTCCGGGTGCGCCTGGGTGGCCACGAAGAACGGGTGCAGGTCCCGGTCCAGCTCGATGAACTCGACCAGCCGGCCGTCCGGCGAGGTGCCGGAGATGTGCAGGCCCGCCTTGGTGAGCGCGTCACGGTAGGCGTTGTTCACCTCGTACCGGTGGCGGTGCCGCTCGCTGACCTCGGTGCTGCCGTACGCCGCGGCGACGATCGAGCCCTCGGTGAGCTTCGCCGGGTAGGCACCGAGCCGCATGGTGCCGCCCAGGTCGCCCTTGCCCGCGACGATGTCCTCCTGGTCGGCCATCGTGGCGATGACCGGGTGCTTCGCCTCCTCGTCGAACTCCAGCGAGTTGGCGCCGTCCAGGCCGGCCAGGTGCCGGGCCACCTCGATGGTCATGCACTGCAGGCCGAGGCAGAGGCCGAGCAGCGGGACGCCGTTCTCCCGGGCGTACCGGGCCGTGCCGATCTTGCCCTCGATGCCGCGTACGCCGAAGCCGCCGGGGATGACGATGCCGTCCACGCCGGCCAGGGCGGCCGCCGCGCCGGCGGGGGTGACGCAGTCGTCGCTGGGCACCCAGCGCAGCTGCACCCGGGCCCGGTGACCGAAGCCGGCCGCCCGGATCGCCTCGCTGACCGACAGGTACGCGTCGGGCAGGTCGACGTACTTGCCGACCACCGCCACGGTGACCGTGTGGTGCGGCTGGTGCACCCGGTCCAGCAGGTCGTCCCAGCTGGCCCAGTCCACGTCCCGGAAGGAGAGCCCGAGCCGGCGGACCACGTACGCGTCGAGGCCCTCCCGGTGCAGCACCTTCGGGATGTCGTAGATGCTCGGCGCGTCCGGGGCGGCCACCACCGCCTCGGCGTCCACGTCGCAGTAGAGCGAGAGCTTGTGCTTGAGCTTCTCCGGGATCTCCCGGTCCGAGCGGCAGACGATGGCGTCCGGCTGGATGCCGATGCTGCGCAGCTGCGCCACCGAGTGCTGGGTCGGCTTCGTCTTCAGCTCACCCGAGGGCGCCAGGTACGGCACCAGCGAGACGTGCAGGTAGAAGCAGTTGTCCCGGCCCAGGTCGTGACGGACCTGCCGGATCGCCTCCAGGAACGGCAGCGACTCGATGTCGCCGACCGTGCCACCGACCTCGGTGATCACCACGTCCGGGACGAGGCCGTCCTCGTCCGGGTCGGCCATCGCCAGGACCCGGCTCTTGATCTCGTTGGTGATGTGCGGGATGACCTGGACGGTGTCCCCCAGGTACTCCCCGCGCCGCTCCTTGGCGATCACGTCCGAGTAGATCTGCCCGGTGGTGACGTTCGCCTTGCCGGACAGCGCCCGGTCGAGGAACCGCTCGTAGTGGCCGACGTCGAGGTCGGTCTCGGCGCCGTCCTCCGTGACGAAGACCTCGCCGTGCTGGAACGGATTCATCGTCCCAGGATCGACGTTGAGGTACGGGTCGAGCTTCTGCATCACCACCCGGAGCCCGCGTGCGCTGAGAAGATTGCCGAGGCTGGAGGCGGTGAGGCCCTTACCCAGCGAGGAGGCGACGCCTCCGGTGACGAAAATGTGCCTGGTCGTTTGTGCTGAAGGGGCCAAGGCCTGCTCCCGTGTCGTCCGTCGCGGTCGTGCAGACCGCCGTGCCGATCAGCCAAGTGATCACGCGATCCACGGGATTCCACGGTAACACCTCCCCCGGGGTGACCTGGGGCCGCACCGGAGGTCCGCCTCGCGCCGGCCTCGAGCCGGTCAGGACGTCGTGACCTCGGTCGATGGCCGGGGGGCCTGGGC
>JAEVHO010000427.1 GCA_016802835.1 Micromonospora sp. ATA32
CCGGACGGCCTTGTCCAGTGGCGCGGGGCGGCACGCATTAATCTTGGTGACATGTCGAGCCCCGCCGAGCGGTACGCAGCGGCGCGCCGCCGGGCCGCGGGCGAGCGGTCGGCGGCGTCGGCGTCGCTCGTGGCCGTGTTCTGGGGCGGTTCGGCATGGTCCGGCACGTCGTGCACCCTACCGACCGCCCCGGACGGCTCGACCGGACGGCCTTGTCCAGTGGCGCGGGGCGGCACGCATTAATCTTGGTGACATGTCGAGCCCCGCCGAGCGGTACGCAGCGGCGCGCCGCCGGGCCGCGCAGGCCACCATGTTCCCGGCGCTGGACGAGTTCGCCCTGGACCTGGGGTTCGATCTCGACGATTTCCAACGGGAGGCGTGTCAGGCGCTGGAGCGGGGCAGCGGCGTGCTGGTCTGCGCCCCGACCGGCGCCGGCAAGACGGTGGTCGGCGAGTTCGCCGTACACCTGGCGCTGCGGGGAACCCCCGCCGCGACCCGCGCGGCGATCCGTCCGGACGAGCCGTGGGCCGACGAGGCCGCCGTCACCGACGAGCCATGGACCGCCGGCATCGACCACCCCACCGAGACCGGCGGGGCCAGCGACACCGGCGGGCCGCCGGCCGGCGTGCGGCGCAAGTGCTTCTACACGACCCCGATCAAGGCGCTGTCGAACCAGAAGTACCACGACCTGGTGGACCGCTACGGCGCCGCGCAGGTCGGCCTGCTCACCGGCGACAACGCGATCAACGGCGACGCACCGGTGGTGGTGATGACCACCGAGGTGCTGCGCAACATGCTCTACGCCGGCTCCAGCACTCTGGAGGGCCTGGCGTACGTGGTGATGGACGAGGTTCACTACCTGGCCGACCGGTTCCGCGGCGGGGTGTGGGAAGAGGTGATTATCCACCTGCCCGCATCGGTCACCCTGGTCAGCCTCTCCGCGACGGTCTCCAACGCCGAGGAGTTCGCCGACTGGCTGGTCACCGTGCGGGGCGAGACCGCCGTGGTGGTCAGCGAGCACCGCCCGGTGCCGCTGTGGCAGCACATGCTGGTCGGCAAGCGGATGTTCGACCTGTTCCACGACGCCGACGCGGCCCGCAAGCACGACGTGCACCCGGAGCTGCTGCGCTACACCCGCGACACGGTGCGCCGGCTGGAGATGGGCGAGGGGCGCAGCGCCGGTCCGGGCGCGGGCCGCCGCGGGCCGCGCTGGCGCGGCCCGATGCGCCCGGACATCGTCGACCGGCTGGACCGGGAGAACCTCCTGCCGGCCATCCTGTTCATCTTCAGCCGCGCCGGCTGCGCCGCCGCCGTGCAGCAGTGCCTCGCCGCCGGGCTGCGGCTCACCTCGCCCGAGGAGCGGACGGAGATCCGCCGGGTGGTCGAGTCGAAGATCACGGCCATCCCCGGCGAGGACCTCTCCGTGCTCGGTTACTGGGAGTGGCTCGACGGCCTCGAGCGGGGGCTCGCCGCCCACCACGCGGGCATGCTGCCGGTGTTCAAGGAGGTCGTCGAGGAGCTCTTCGTCCGGGGCCTGGTCAAGGCGGTCTTCGCCACCGAGACGCTCGCCCTGGGCATCAACATGCCGGCCCGCTGCGTGGTGCTGGAGCGGCTGGTCAAGTACAACGGCGAGGCGCACGTCGACCTGACGCCGGGGGAGTACACCCAACTCACCGGCCGGGCCGGGCGGCGCGGCATCGATGTCGAGGGGCACGCCGTCGTGGTCTGGTCCCCGGAGACCGACCCGCGGCACGTCGCCGGGCTCGCCTCGACCCGCACCTACCCGCTGCGGTCCAGCTTCCGGCCGTCGTACAACATGGCGGTCAACCTGGTCGGCACCGTCGGCGCGGAGCCGGCCCGCGCGCTGCTGGAGTCCTCGTTCGCCCAGTTCCAGGCGGACCGCTCGGTGGTCGGCCTGGCCCGGCAGGTGCAGCGCAACACCGAGACCATGGAGGCGTACGCCGCCGAGGCCATCTGCCACCACGGCGACTTCGACGAGTACTTCGCGCTCCGGGTGGCCATCGCCGACCGGGAACGGGCCATCGCCCGGCAGGGGCAGTCCCAGCGCAAGGCGGCGGCGGTGGCGTCGCTGGAGCGGCTGCGCGTCGGCGACGTCATCCGGGTGCCGTCGGGCCGCCGGGCCGGTCTGGCGGTCGTGCTGGACCCGGCGACGGGCGGGTTCGGTGAGCCGCGTCCGTTGGTGCTCACCCAGGACCGCTGGGCCGGCCGGGTCAACCCGGGCGACTTCACCACCCCGGCCGAGGTGCTGGCCCGATCCGGGTGCCCAAGCACTTCAACCACCGGTCGCCGGCCGCCCGCCGTGACCTGGCCGCCGAGGTGAGCGGCATCGGTCTGGACCGGCACGGCGTCGACGGGGGCGGCCGGTCCCGTGAGGCCGCCGGCGACGACCACCGGCTCAGCCAGCTCCGCACCGAGCTGCGCCGCCACCCCTGCCACGCCTGTGCGGAGCGGGAGGAGCACGCCCGGTGGGCGGAGCGTCGCCGGCGGCTGGAGCGGGACACCGAGGAGCTGCGGCAGCGGGTGTCCGGCCGGACCGGGTCCCTCGCGCGTACCTTCGACCGGATCGTCGCGCTGCTCACCGCGCGTGGATACCTGGCCGAGGAGGGTGCGGTCACCGACGCCGGCCGGATGCTCGGCCGGATCTGGACCGAGGCGGACCTGCTGGTCGCCGAGTGCCTGCGCCGGGGGGTGTGGGACGGGCTGTCCCCGGCGGAGCTGGCCGCCGCCGTCTCGGTGGTGGTCTTCGAGGCCCGCCGGGACGTCGACGAGCGGGCCTCGGTGCCGCGCGGGGCGGTCGTGGACGCGGTCGACGCGACGCTGAAACTGTGGGGCGAGATCGAGGCGGACGAGGCCGCCCGTGGCCTGACGGTCACCCGCGAGCCGGACCTCGGCTTCGCCTGGCCGATCTACCGGTGGGCGCGGGGCGAGCCGCTGGCGAAGGTGCTGGCCAGCGGCCACGAGATCGACGGCGAGATGCCCGCCGGCGACTTCGTCCGCTGGGCCCGGCAGGTGGTCGACCTGCTCGGCCAACTCGCCGACTCCGGCGGTGCGTCCGCGGAGCTGCGGTCCACCGCCCGGCAGGCGATCGGCAGCGTCAACCGGGGCGTGCTGGCGTACCACGCCGCCGCCTGACCCTCGCCGTCCGTGACCGTTGGCGCGGCCGGCGGTGCGGCGGGACCCGTCAGGACGGGGTGGCCAGGGCGTCGACCAGCCGCCGGCAGGAGCCGGCCAGGTTCCACCGCTGCGCCAGCTCCAGGCAGCCGGTCCGGGTCGTGCGGCGCCGCCGGCAGCTCGGTGGCCAGCTCCGGCAGCGGTACGTCCAGCGCCACCCGGACCACCTTCGGCGCGACGTCCAGGTAGTCCTTCGCGGCGTGCAGTTTGGTGCGCAGGCCGGCGGCGAAGCCGGAGCCGGGGTCGTCGAGCGCGGTGAGGATCCCGTCGATGCTGCCGTACCGGTCGATCAGCCGCGCGGCGGTCTTCTCCCCGACGCCGGGCACCCCGGGCAGCCCGTCGCTGGGGTCGCCGCGCAGCGCGGCGAAGTCGGCGTACCGGTCGGCGGGGACGCCATAGCGGCTGTGGACCGCGGCGTCGTCGCAGTCGTCGAGCTTGGCCACCCCGCGGCCGACGTAGAGCAGCCGCACCGGGCGCAGGTCGTCGACCAGCTGGAACAGGTCCCGGTCGCCGGAGACCACTTCAACCGGGGCCGGCTGGGTCACCGATAGGGTGCCGAGCACGTCATCCGCCTCGTAGCCGGCGCGCCGACGGAGGTGATGCCGATCGCCGCCAGCACCTCCAGGATCATCGGCACCTGCGGCGAGAGGGTGTCCGGTACCACCTCGCCACCCTGCGGCGCCACCCGGTGCGCCTTGTACGACGGCAGCAGCGCCACCCGCCACGCCGGGCGCCAGTCGTAGTCCAGCGCGCAGACCATCCGGTCCGGCCGGCGGGTGCGGATGAGCTGGGCGAGCATGTCGAGGAAACCGCGGACGGCGTTGACCGGCTGGCCGTCCTCGGTCCTCGCGGCCGACTCGGGGATGCCGAAGTAGGCCCGGAAGTAGAGGCTGGGCGCGTCGATGAGCATGATCGGGGATCGGTGTGCCACGCCGGACAGCCTGGCACAGCCGACCGACGTTCCGGGGGACGGCCCGGCGGGCCGAACCGGCCGACTGCCTCGCAAAGCCGATCCGCCGCAGGTGCTGACGGCGGTTCGCCAGCGCGCTCCGCACCTGCTGCCCGGACCGGTTCCGGGGACCGCGACCGAGGTACGGTCGCCGCCCAAACGAGCGTTAAGCTGGCGGGGTGGGAACCGAGGAGCTGTACCCGTCGGACCGGCTGGCCGCCGCGCGCCGCGCCACCGCCACCGCCGGCCTGGACGCGCTGCTGCTCAGCCCCGGCTCCGACCTGCGCTACCTGACCGGCTACGACGCGCACCCGGGGGAGCGGCTGACCTGCCTGGTGCTGCCGGCGCGGGGCGAGCCGACGCTGATCGTGCCACCGCCACCGCCGGCCTGGACGCGCTGCTGCTCAGCCCCGGCTCCGACCTGCGCTACCTGACCGGCTACGACGCGCACCCGGGGGAGCGGCTGACC
>JAEVHO010000428.1 GCA_016802835.1 Micromonospora sp. ATA32
CTGGCCAGGGCTCTGATCGACGCCGCCCCGGCGACCCTGCGCCGGCACCTTGGCTACAAGACCGGTTGGTACGGCAGCGTGTTGTACGTCGCCGACCGGTGGTACCCCAGCTCCAAAACCTGTTCAGGCTGTCAGACGGTGAAACCCAAGCTGTCGCTGGCCGAACGCACCTTCAACTGCACCACGTGCGGACTGTCCCTGGACCGGGACGTCAACGCCGCACGTAATCTTGCCGGCCTCGTTCGGCACGTCGACCTGGAGTTGCTGGGCGACGCAAAAGCAGGACGTGGAGCCCACGTAAGACCCGTAAGACCTGCACCCGCAGGCGGGGCAGCGGGCAGTGAAGCGTCAAGACCGGTTCATCCGGTCAACGCCGCCCGGCAACGGACGGCTGCCAATCGTGAGTCACGTTTACTCACTGAAAGGTAACGGTTCATGGACCTCGGGGTGGAGCGGGTGACGGCGAACACCATGACGGCCAACCGCGGATCTCGGCGGGTGATGGAGAAGGCGGGCCTGTCGGTCGTCCGAAGCTTCACGGGGGACTGGCCGGAGGCGATCGAGGGCTCCGAGCACGGCGAGGTCGAGTACGAACTCACCCGGACCGAGTGGGAGCAGCGTCGGTAGGCCCGAGGACCTCGTCGCACCCGCCGCAGTCCCGGGGTGGTGATGGTGCGGAGGATCGGGCCTTCCTGTCGCCGGGCCCCGATCCACACGGGTCAGGGCTGACTTTTGTCACGGGCGCCTGTGCGGCACGCATCCAGCGTCATGACTAAGCGCACTGGGCCCGGCCCATCCCGTCGATGAGACTCGAATCCGTCGCCGGGACAGCAGCCGGCCGAGCTCGCGAAGGGAGTCGTGACGGTGGACGAGCGCTACGACAGCTACTGCGCCGCGGATCGGCTGTTCTACGACTCGCTCGGCAGCGCGGTCGCGCAGCCGACCTTCCCGGCCGCCGAAAGGCCGATCCCGACCGGCTGGCGGCGCGAGCCGCTCGACGACTGGCTGATCTACGCGCCCGACGGCGGCTCGCTGCCGCAGCAGGGCTGGAAGATCCACGTGTCGGCGGGCCTGGCGAACGCCGAGCGGGTGCTGGACGCCGTCTGGGCCTACTGCGTCCCCCGTGGCCTGTCCTTCAAGTTCCTGCGCGGCCCCCGCACGCTGCTGCTGCGCAACTCCAAGTACGCCGCCCGCGCCGCCAGCGGCAAGTTCATCACGGTCTACCCGCGGGACGACGCGGAGCTGGAGCTGGCCTGCAAGGAACTCGACGAGCTGCTCGCCGGCGAGTCCGGGCCGTACATCCTCAGCGACCTGCGCTACGGCGCCGGCCCGGTGTACGTGCGCTACGGCGGCTTCGCCGCCCGCTACTGCCACTCCCCTGACGGCCAGGTGGTACCGGCGATCGAGGACGACGCCGGGGCGCTGGTGCCCGACCGCCGCGATCCGGTCTTCCACGTGCCGTCCTGGGTCACCCTGCCCGACTTCCTCGGCGCGCACCTCGCCGCCCGGAGCGCGAACAGCACCGACGAGGTGCCCTACCGGATCGATCGGGTGATCCACTTCTCCAACGGCGGTGGGCTGTACGTGGGTCGCGACCTGCGTACCGACACCGAGGTCGTGCTGAAGGAGGCCCGCCCGCACGCCGGCCTGGACGCCGACGGCACCGACGCCGTCGCCCGGCTGGCCCGGGAGGCGGCCGCCCTGCGCCAGCTCGCCGACCTGCCGCAGGTGCCGGGGGTGCACGACGAGTTCACCCTCGGCGAGCACCGGTTCCTCGCCCTGGAGTTCATCGAGGGCCGCCCGCTGAACAAGGTGCTGGTCGACCGGTACCCGCTGATCGACGCCGACGCGACGGACGACGACCGCGCGACGTACGCCCGGTGGGCCCGGCACATCCACGAGCAGGTCGAGGCTCTCGTCGCGGAGATCCATGCCCGTGGTCTGGTCTACGGCGACCTGCATCTGTTCAACATCATGGTCCGCCCGGACGACACCGTGGCCCTGGTCGACTTCGAGGTCGCCGCGCCCATCGCCGGACACCGTCGGCCCGGACTGCGCAACCAGGGCTTCGCGGCGCCGCGGGACCGGACCGGGCCGGCCGTCGACCGGTACGCCCTCGCCTGTCTGCGCCTGGCGCTGTTCCTGCCACTGACCCAGCTGGTCCGGCTCGCCCCCCGCGAAGGCGGCGCACCTTGCCGACATCATCGCCGCCAACTTCCCCGTGCCACGGTCCTTCCTCGATCCGGCCGTCGAGGAGATCACCGGCTACCCCCCGAGACCGCGCCGACGCCCCACGGGAGGACCTCGGCACCGGCGACTGGCCGACACTGCGGGACCGGCTGCGCACGGCGATCCTGGCCAGCGCCACGCCCCAGCGGGACGACCGGCTCGTCCCCGGCGACATCGAGCAGTTCCGCAGCGGCGGCCTCAACCTCGCCCACGGGGCCGCCGGAGTCCTGCACGCGCTCGCCGAGAGCGGCGCCGGACGCTGGCCCGAACACGAGGACTGGCTGGTGCGGCGGGCGACCACCCCCCCGTCGGGCACCCGCTGCGGCTTCTACGACGGGCTGCACGGCGTCGCGTACGCCCTCGAACACCTGGGCCGCCGACAGGACGCGCTGGACGTGCTCGACATCTGCCTGCGGGAACCCTGGGACGGGCTGGACCACAGCCTGGCGAGCGGGCTGTCCGGGATCGCCCTCAACCTGGCCGAGCTGGCCGGGCGCACCGGGGACGCGTCGTTGCGCGACGCCGCGTGGCGGGCCGCCGAGCGGGTCGTCGACCAGCTCGCGGACGACCCGGGCCCCGACATCAGCGGCGGACGGCACCCGTACGCCGGGCTGCTGCGCGGCCGGACCGGGCCGGCGCTGATGCTGCTGCGGCTGCACGAGCTGAGCGGCGACGACACGCTGCTGGAGCACGCCGCCACGGCGCTGCGCCAGGACCTGCGCCGGTGCGTGATACGACCCGACTGCGCGCTGGAGGTCAACGAGGGCTGGCGGACCATGCCGTACCTGGCGCACGGCAGCGTCGGCATCGGGCTGGTCCTCGACCAGTACCTGCGCCACCGCGCCGACGAGCGGTTCGCCGAGGCGAGCGCGGGCATCCGCCGCGCGGCCCGGTCACCGTTCTACGCGCAGTCCGGGCTCTTCGCCGGGCGGGCCGGCATCATCGCGTACCTCGCCGCCACGCCGGACGACACCGACCTGCGACGTGAACTCGCCGCGCAGGTGGGGCGGCTGGCCTGGCATGCGCTGCCGTACCGGGACGGGACCGCCTTCCCCGGCGAGCAGCTGCTGCGGCTGTCCATGGACCTCGGCACCGGCACCGCCGGGGTGCTGTACGCGCTGGCCTGCGCGCGGCACGACGGTCCTGCGGTGCTGCCCTTCCTCGCGCCGTTGCCGGGCGCGCAGAGACTCCCCCGCGGCAGCGGGGGCGACCGGATCGACCGACCAGCGGAAAGGAGGTGACACAACATGGCGCTTCTCGACCTTCAGGGCCTGGAGATGGCTCCGGCCGACCGTACGGGTGGCGGTAGCCGAGCGAGCCTGCTGCTCTGCGGCGACAGCTCGCTCTCCGTCACGACCTGCAACTGATCGGGTACCACACGGGGCCCTGGGTGGGTAGACGTACCCACCCAGGGCAACCGCCGTAACACCGGGAGGACCGATGCGGACGTTGGCCCCGGGGGACGGGCTGCTCCGGCGCACGGTCCGGGCGGGCGGCGGCTGGACGGCCGTGCTCGCGGCGGTCGCGCTGATCGGCGTGGCCGCCGAACTGCTGCTACCCGCGGCGCTCGGCCGCGCCGTCGACGCCGCCCCTCGCCGGCGGCTCCCGCTGGTGGGCGGTGTCCGCCTGCGGCCTGGTTGTCGTCCTCATCTGCACCGACACCCTCAGCGACCTGGCCGGCGGGTACGGCGCCGCGCGCGCCACCGCCCAGCTCCGCCGACACCTGCTCCGGCACCTGTTCGCGCTGGACGTCCGCGCCACCCGCCGTCATCCGGTGGGTGATCTCGTCGGTCGGCTGGTCGGCCAGGCAGCCGATGCGGGACAGGCCGGCAACTCCGTGGTGCTGACAGTGGTGACGGTGCTTCCGCCGCTCGGCAGCGTCGTGGCGCTGACCATCATGGAGCCGGTACTGGGTGCCACCCTGCTCGCCGGTCTCGGCCTGCTCGCCGTACTCATGCGCGCCTTCGTCACTGACGCCTCGGCCGCCACCGCCGGATACCAACGGGTCCTGGGCGTGATCGCCGGCCGACTGCTGGAGTCGCTGACCCGGGGCCCGTCCATCGGCCGCCGCCGCGACCACCCGGCGGCGAGGAGGACCGGGTACTGGCGGCCCTGCCCGAGCTGGGCCGGCACGGCCGGCGGAGCTGGGAACTGCTGGCCCGGGCAGCGCGCGCACCTCGGCGGTGCGCCGCTGCTGCAGCTGACCGTCATCGCGGTCGGCGGGTACGCCCTGACCACCGGCTGGCTCACCCCGGGGCAGCTGGTCTCCGCGGTCCGGTACGCGGCCATGGGCGCCGGGCTGGGCGGGGTGCTCGCCACGCTGAACCACCTGGTCCGCAGCCGAGCGGGCGCGCACCGGGTCGCCGAAGT
>JAEVHO010000429.1 GCA_016802835.1 Micromonospora sp. ATA32
GCGCAACCGACCGTGCTGCACACGCTGACCCCGCTCGGCCGGGCCATGCTCGACGCCTGACAGACCGGCTCGGACTTCAGACCGCCAGGGCGCCACTGGCCGTGCTGCCCGCCGGGGGCGGCAGCAGCGCGGACGACACGCCCTCGGCGGCCAGCGCGACGCGCAGCCGGTGCATGTCGGCGCCGAAGCGCACCAGATCGGGCTGGTCCACCGGGGTCGGCGCCGCGCCGAGGATCAGGCCGCCCGCCCCCGCCGCCAGTCCGGCACCGGCGGCACCAGTCCGGCGCGTACCTCCTCGGCGGCGACGTGGGTGAAGACCGTGCCGGGGGCGACCACGTCGGACACCGCCTCGATGGCCCGCCGGATCGCGGCCGCCTCGGCCGGCGTCGGTCCGGGACCGTCCGTCAGGGTGGCGGCGGCCCGCAGGCCGGCCGCCCTGGCCTCGGCGGTACCGAGCGAGAAGAGGTCCTGCGCGGCGTCCCGGACCAGCGTGACCGCCCCGTCGCCGTCGTGCGGCAGCGGCGCGGCGAGGTAGCCGCGCACCACGGCTACGGGCACCTGGTCGCACTTGCCCTTGATCAGCTCACCCGCGCCGGCCAACTCGTCCACCACGGCCATCTCGGTCAGCTGGAGCTCGTTGCCGTACGGGTCGACCTCGCCCCGGTGGTCGCGGATGGCGGCCATCCCCGCCACGCCGAGCGCGACGTCGGTGAGGCCGTTGCGCCACGGCCGGCCCATGGTGTCGCTGATGATCACGGCGACGTCCACGCCGTAGCGCTGCCGTAGGGCCGCCCGCAGCGTCCGGGCCGAGGCGTCCGGATCCGTCGGAAGCAGCACCAGCCGGGTCTTGTCGACGTTGGAGGCGTCGATCCCGGCGGAGGCCATCACGAAGCCGTGGTGGGTCTGCACGATCCGGGTGGCTCCCCGGCTGGCCACCACCCGGGCCGTCTCGGCGGCCAGCACCTCGTCCCGGGCGGTGAGCCGCTCCGGCCCGTCCGCCGGTACGTCGACCAACCGTCCCTCCGCCTTGGAGACGATCTTGCTGGTCACCACCAGCACGTCGCCGTCGCGCAGCCAGGGCGCGGCGGTCGCGATCAGCGTCGCCAGGTCGTCGCCCTCCGTCACGTCGCCGATGCCGAGCACCGGCAGGATCTCCAGCCTCACACCAGCTCCAACGCGGCGCGGACCATCGCCGCGGTCGCCGTCTCGTCGGTCATCAGCAACGGCGCCGACCGGACCGTCACCTCCGGCACCGCCACGCCCTCGTCCTCCGGCGCGACCAGCCAGCCGTCGAGCAGCCCACCCGCTCGCCGCCCGCCGTAGAGCCGGCCCACGCCGGCGGCGCTGCACTCGACCCCGAGCACGTCGAGGCAGCGGTCGGCCATCCCGCGCACCGGCGCGCCGCCGATGATCGGGGACACCCCGACGACGGGGGCCGGGCCGTCCGCCACCGCCTGCCGCAGCCCCGGCACGGCCAGCACGGGGGCGATGCTCACGACCGGGTTGCTCGGCGCGATCAGCACCACGTCGGCGGAGCCGATCGCCTCCAGCACGCCCGGCGCCGGCTTGGCGGTCTCCGCCCCGACGAAGACGAACCGGTGGGTCGGGATGTCCGCCCGGTACCGCACCCACCACTCCTGGAAGTGGATCGCCCGCTGCCCCTGCTCGCCGTCGACGACGACGTGGGTCTCCAGCCGGTCGTCGGTGGCCGGGAGCATCCGTACGCCGGGCTCCCAGCGGGTGGCCAGCGCCTCGGTCACCGCGGAGAGCGGGTATCCGCCGTTGAGCATCGTGGTGCGGACCAGGTGGGTGGCGATGTCCTTGTCGCCGAGCCCGAACCAGGTCGGCTCGGCACCGTACGCCGCCAGCTCCGCCTTGACCGTCCAGGTCTCGCCGACGCGCCCCCAGCCCCGCTCGGGATCGGCGCCACCGCCCAGGGTGTACATGACGCTGTCCAGGTCGGGGCAGACCTTCAGCCCGTGCAGGAGCAGGTCGTCGCCGACGTTGACCACGGCGGTCACCTCGGCGCCCACCTCGCGGGCGTACGCCCGGACACCGCGCAGGAAGCGGGCGCCCCCGATACCGCCGGTCAGAACCACGATGTGCATGGCGTCCATCCTTGCGCACCTGGCGCGGGCGGTCCGCCGGTGTGCCGGGAGACTAGGCTCACGTCGGCAACTGACGCCAACGCCTGATGAGGGAGAGCTCGTGACCGGCCCCGCCGAGCCAGCGTCGTCCGACACGACGCAGGCCAGCCAGCTGACCAAGCCACTACGCGAACTGGGCGCACTCGTCCTGCTCGGTGCCAACGCGGTGCTGCTCTTCGTGGGGCTGCTCCGGCTGCTGGTCCCGACCGACGACTACAGCACCTTCTCCGGGCGGGCGGGAAGCGCCTTCTTCTCCTTCGTCGGCGTCGAGTCCACCGTCCTGCCGGTGCTGGCCGTGCTGCTGGCCACCCACGTGCGCCCGGTCCTGCCGAAGGCGAAGCTGATCACCCAGGCGGCACTCGGCGAGTACGCGGTCGGCGCGCTCCTCGGCGCGCTCACCTTCCTGATCTGGATGGTCGGCCGGCTGGCCGAGGCGGAGGTGCTGGACGCCCTGCTCGGCATGTTGACCCGGCTCGCCTGGTTGGCGATCTTCGCGGTCGCCGCGTTCGTCGTCTACAAGGTGTGGCGGTCCCTCTACTACACCCCGAAGCCCAAGCCGCAGCCCGGCGTGTACGGCCAGGCCCAGCCGGGCTGGCCGCAGCAGGGCCACCCCGGCCAGGGCGGGTGGCCGCCGCCGGGCCAGCCGGGTGGCTATCCGGCCCCGGGACAGCCGGGCTATCCGGTTCCCGGCCAGCCCGGCGGCTACCCGGCGCCGGGACAGCAGGGTGGTTACCCGGCCCCGGGCCAGCCTGGCGGTTACCCGGTCGCTGGCCAGCAGGGCGGTTACCCGGTCCCCGGTCAGCAGGGCGGTTACCCGGTTCCGGGCCAACCCTCGGTCCCGCCGTTCGGGCAGCCGCCGTCGGCCGACCCGACGCAGACGATCCCGCGTCAACCCGGTGAGCCGCAGCAGGGCGCCGGCTACCCGGACGGCGAGGACGACCGCACCCAGCGGTTCAACCGGGACGACCCGAACAACCCGCGCTGACCTTTCCCGCCCTGTGCCCGCATAGGCTGGGCGGATGGTTGATCGCACGGAGTCCGGCCCGACGATGGCGAGCGTGGAGCGGGCGTTGCGCCGGGCCGCGTCCGGGCGGGCGTTGGACGTCGACGAGGCGACGGCGCTGCTGAGCGCCCGCGGCGCGGCTCTGGACGAGCTGCTCCGGGTCGCCGGTGGGATTCGCGACGCCGGGCTGCGCGAGGCCGGCCGGCCCGGCGTGGTCACCTTCTCGAAGAAGGTCTTCATCCCGCTGACCCGACTCTGCCGGGACCGCTGCCACTACTGCACGTTCGCCACGGTGCCGCACCGGCTGCGGCGCCCTTCCTGGACCGGGACGAGGTGCTGGCGGTCGCCCGGGCCGGTGCGGCGCAGGGCTGCAAGGAGGCCCTGTTCACCCTCGGCGACCGGCCGGAGGAGCGCTGGCCGGCCGCCCGGCGGTGGCTGGACGAGCGGGGATACGACTCCACCCTGGACTACCTGCGGGCCTGCGCGGTGACGGTGCTGGAGGAGACCGGCCTGCTGCCGCACCTGAACCCGGGCGTGCTCTCCTGGTCGGAGCTGCTACGGCTCAAGCCGGTGGCGCCCAGCATGGGGATGATGCTGGAGACGACCGCCACCCGGCTGTGGTCGGAGCCGGGTGGCCCGCACTTCGGCTCGCCCGACAAGGAGCCGGCGGTGCGGCTGCGGGTCCTCGAGGACGCCGGCCGGGTCGGGGTGCCGTTCACCACCGGCATCCTGATCGGCATCGGCGAGACGCTCGCCGAGCGGGTCGACGCCCTCTTCGCGATCCGGCGGGCGTCCCGGGGGTACGGCCACCTCCAGGAGGTGATCGTGCAGAACTTCCGCGCCAAGCCGGACACCGCGATGCGCGGGATGCCCGACGCCGAGCTGCACGACCTGGCGGCCACGGTGGCGGTGGCCCGGGTGCTGCTCGGCCCGAGGGCCCGGATCCAGGCCCCGCCGAACCTCATCGAGGGCGAGTACGACCTGCTGCTGCGCGCCGGTATCGACGACTGGGGCGGGGTGTCGCCGGTGACCCCGGACCACGTCAACCCGGAACGCCCCTGGCCGCAGCTCGACGAGCTGGCGGCCCGGTCCGCCGCCGCCGGCTTCACGCTGCGCGAGCGGCTCACCGTCTACCCGGAGTACGTCCGGGCCGGAGACCCGTGGCTCGACCCGCGACTGCTGCCACACGTGACCGCGCTGGCCGACCCGGAGACCGGGCTGGCCGTCGAGTCCGCCCGACCGGAGGGCCGGCCGTGGCAGGAGCCGGACGAGGTGTTCGGCGGGCGTACCGACCTGCACGTCACCATCGACACCACCGGGCGTACCGGGGACCGGCGGGGCGACTTCGACAGCGTCTACGGCGACTGGGCCGAGGTCGCCAGCCAGGTCAGCCTCCCGGCGACCGAGCTGCGGACCGCCGCCGATCGGGGTCAGGCCGAG
>JAEVHO010000430.1 GCA_016802835.1 Micromonospora sp. ATA32
TCCTGGAGACGGTCACCCTAACGGGAGCGCGCATGTACGTGTTCGCGGTGATCGAGCACGCCAGCCGTCGGATCCGGATCCTGGGCGCCACCCCGCACCGACCGCTGCGTGGACAGTGCAGGCTGCGAAGACCTCGTCATGGACCTTGAGGACACCGGCTGCCGGGCGCGGTTCATGATCCATCCGCGCCCTGGTGCTGCGCCTGGCTCGGGAGAATCCCAGCTGGGGGTACCGACGGCTGCACGGCGAACTGCTGGTGCTGGGGGTGAAGGTGGCCGCGTCCACGGTATGGGAGATCTTGAAGGAGGCCGGGATCGACCCGGCGCCCGAGCGGGCTGCCAGCACCTGGGCCGACTTTCTGCGCTCCCAGGCCGACGCCCTGCTGGCATGTGACTTCCTGGAGACGGTCACCCTAACGGGAGCGCGCATGTACGTGTTCGCGGTGATCGAGCACGCCAGCCGTCGGATCCGGATCCTGGGCGCCACCCCGCACCCGACCGCTGCGTGGACAGTGCAGGCTGCGAAGAACCTCGTCATGGACCTTGAGGACACCGGCTGCCGGGCGCGGTTCATGATCCGGGACCGGGATGGCAAGTTCCCCGCGTTGTTCGACGCCGTCCTCGCGGACGCGGGCATCGACGTCGTGCTCAACGGCATCCGGATGCCGAAAATGAACTCGATCATGGAGCGGTGGGTCCAGACCTGTCGCCGCGAACTGTTGGACCGCACCATCATCTGGAACCAGCAGCACCTGCTCCACGCCCTGCGCGAGTTCGAACAGTTCTACAACGGGCACCGCCCGCACCAGGGCATCGCGAACGCACGCCCGTTGTACCCGTTGCCCGCGCAGGTCACCGACCCGAACAAGTTGGACCGCCTCGACATACGAAGACGCGATCGCCTCGGCGGCATTCTCCACGAGTACGAGCATGCTGCCTGACCTGCGCGGACGAGGTTTTCGGCAAGTGCACCATCAACAGCGCGGCCGCGGGCGAACAACGGTGAGCGACGACAACGGACGAACTGTACGAGGAGTATCCGCACCTGCTGAGCCCTTGGCACGCCTTCCGGCACGCCCGGGCAACCCGCCGGGCCATCGACTGGCCTCCTCGACAGCAGCGCGGTTACTGCCAACAAAGATCATCCGTTACCGGATGTTACCGCCGTTACCTGGGAAGATCTCCATCTCCCCAGGTCAACCAGTCGGGACGGCCGGATTCGAACCGACGACCCCTTGACCCCCAGTAGTCCGGTGGCCCAGCGGCATGCTCACGCACGTTTGTCCAGGTCGCCGACAGTGTAAACCAGCCGAGTAAAGGGGTCGTCGCAACACTCCCCCGGCAGCCCCGCGCCGAGTTCGGCCTGCAGACGCTCGGCAACCGCAGCTTGCTGGCGCACCCGGGGACGACACAGATGCGGGACCGTGTCGATCTCATCAAGCAGCGCGAGGCCTGGCGCCCGCTGGCTCCCAGCCTGCTGGCGGAGGAGCGCTTGACTCCGTTGACCCCGTCGGCACGCGAAACCTCCCGCATATGCTGGTGACCGCACCAGCGAAGAGCGGGGCCGCCCCGCGTGGCCGCCGTGGTGCACGTTGACGGCAACACGCGGCTACGCCAGCACTTTCCGCGAAGTCCGAGCATCTGGGCGGCATCCTCCCAAATCAGTCGGTGATACATGTCCAACATGGAGGAGCCGTGCAGACCCCGCCCGAGTTGATCGCGTTGTGCCCGGAGGCCGGGTCGCCGCGACAGGCCGCTGCGTTGGTGTCGCAGCTCGGTGGTGTGCCGCTGCTGTGCCGGCTGGCCGGCGCCTATCTGGCGAGGGTGCAGGAGGGCCGTGATGAAGAGCCGGTGCTCGGCACCTTCACCGGGTATCGGACGGAGGTGCTGCTGCGGGCGGGTGCGGGGCCGCGGCGGGACGCCGTGATCGGACTGGCATTGGAACGGCTGGACGACGACGGGCTGGGGCAGGCGCACACGCTCCTGCGGCTGTTCGGCGCCCTGCCGGATGCGCCAGTGGCGTACCAGCTGTTGCTAGATCCGGTGTTGCTGGCCGGTTCGGAGCTGTTCGCGGGCCTGACCGGGCCGCATCTGGAGGCGTTGATCGACGGGCTGGTCGGGCTGGCGCTGGTCGAGAGGACGGTGACGGGGGAGCTGTCGGTAGATCCGGAGATCCGCGAATTCGCCAACCACGACGGTAAAGACTCGGGTCAGCGGCCGGCGCACTCGCGCTGCTGGCGAACCTGATCATCGTTCGCCGCGTTGCGAGGTGGCGGCCGCGGCTGCTCACATCTTCCGGCTCGTGGCCGAGGAGAGCGGTGATCCAGGCGAGGTCGATGTGCTGGCCGACGCGTGCCTGCTCGTCGGTGACGCGCTGGCCTCGGACGGGCGATTCGGCGAGGCGCGGGTGCTGGGTGAGGCCGTGGTCGCGGGCACGCGGCGGCTGCTCGGGCCGGCCCATCGCCGCACCCTGCTCGGCACAACCTTCCTGGCCGGCTGGACTGGCGACGCGGGGGACCCGGCTACCGCTCACGAGCTGCTCTGCGAAGTCGCGGCCGCCTACGGGCCGATACCCGATCCGGACGGCCTCGTCGCGTTCGCCAACCGAGCGTACTGGGCGGCCAAGTCCGGAGACGTCGTCGCAGCCCGCGACGCGTACGCGGAACTGGTGCCGTTGCGGACGCTGATGGCCCGACCGGTTGACCCAGAGCTGCTGGTCGACCGCACGGAACTGGCCCGCTGGACCGGCGCGGCTGGAGATGCCGTCTCGGCCCGGGACGCGTTCGCGGATGTGATGCCGCTGTGGACACGGGTGCTCGGCCCGGACGACCCGGAACTCCTGAACCTGCGCGCGGAGTTCGCGCGCTGGACCGGCATGGCCGAGGATGCCGCCACTGCCCGCGACGCGTTCGCGGAGCTGGTCAGGCTCAGGACGCGGCTGGCTGTCCCGGACGATTTGGACCTGCTGTTCTATCACGGCGAGCTCGCGCACTGGACCGGTACAGCCGGAGACGCCGCAGCCGCGCACGCCATGTTCATCAGGCTGTCCCCGATTTCGTGAGAGCGTACGGCACGGACGCCGAGGATGTCGTGGCACTCCGGGGAGGCGATCATCCGGTGGGGGGAAAAGTGACTCGGCGTCCGGTCCGACGTGCACATACGCCGCCCAGCAGGACGGCGTCCCCGATATCGATCCTGGAGGGCCAGGGTGGCCGCGTTCACGGCGTGGGCCGGCCGCCCAGCGTGCAACCCTCCGTAGATCAGCCGTGCCGCGCGGCCCGCAACCGGGTCGGGAACCGGCCAGTACGTGGCGATGACGTGGGCGAATCCGGCCAGTTGCAGCGCCGACGCGATGTGGATGTTCTCGTCCGGTAGGCGCGCACCGCCCTGGAGAGTCGAGCAGGCAGACAGGTAGGCCAGAGTACGTGCCGTCCTCACCCCGGCCGGTGGGCGGAGGAGTTCACGAACCCGCAGCGGGCCATCGTGCAGCGTCGAGGTAGCTGTCCGATGGCCGGGCCGCGTCCGCCGTCGCGTGGCCGGCGAAGTGCACCCAGTCGGCGTCGGCGAACAGATCCCGTACCCGGGGCGTGGTGGCGTCCTGTCCCGACACCAGCTCGGTGGCCGCGCCGAGGCGGCGATGCACCTCGGTCGCCTCACGGAGCGAGGCGGGCAGTCCCGGACGGTGCGGGTCGTCCGGTGCCACCACTGCAGCCCACTGCGGCACCGGGTGCGTGCCGACGGCCGTCAGGCTGCGCAGCGTGGGTGCATAGGAGCTCACGACGCGATGCGGCGCGGAACGGATCGTGTCATCGTGACCGGCAGCATGGATCGGCAGGAAGGAGAGCGCGCCGGTTGGCATCCACCAGACGTGGCCGGTGGGGTCAACCCGGTCGAGGCGGTCGAGGACGGGACCGGCGATCGTGTCCCAGAGCCAACCGAGCGTCTCCGTTAGGCCGGCGTCGGTGGGCCGGATCGACGCCGCGGCATGCCGTGTGATGTCTTCGCTCGTGAGGTTGGGGAGCGGGACGTGGTGGGTCGAGGTGCCGGTCACCAGGAGCGCGTCGCACCGGTGAGCAGCCACGTTGATGATCACGACCGTGCCGGGGCCGAGCCCGGCCCGCAGGTCGCCGATGCGCGGCGGACGAAGGAAGCGTTCCAGGCCGGGGGTACGGTGGATCTCAGCGAGGATTGCGTCGCGTTCCCGCACCGCGCGGTGCCGGTCGTAGACGGCGGATCGCTCGTTGCGGTGCGACGCCTCGATCAGGTCGTGGGCCGCGCCGAGGCGTTCCGCGAGATCGGATGCGCTGGCGCGCACCTCGTCGGTGCCGGCCCATCTGCTCAGTGCCTGGGCATAGAGCACTCCCCTGCCCTGTTCCAGGATTTCGACGGCACCGTCCGGGTCGTCGAGTTCGAGTGCGCAGGCGGCCGCGGTGGTGGCCAGCGCAGGGAACTGTAATAGCAGGCGTTCCTGGTCGTCACGGTCGAGGCCGGCCCAGGCGACGAGGTCGAGCAGCTCAACGGCCCGGCCCAGCGCGTTCCGGGCATTGGGCCAGTCCGCGGCACGCGCCCGCAGGTGGCCGAGGTTCT
>JAEVHO010000431.1 GCA_016802835.1 Micromonospora sp. ATA32
AGAACCGCCAGCGAGGGACGAGTGTTGGGACTCCTGACGAATTCCAGCCGGATTTTGTCGGAAGGTTGACGGAATAATTCGCCGCTGTAACGGTCGTCACGGGAGAACCGCCAGCGAGGGACGAGTGTTGGGACTCCTGACGAATTCCAGCCGGATTTTGTCGGAAGGTTGACGGAATAATTCGCCGCTGTAACGGTCGTCAGCGTGCCGACATCAAACGGAGTGCACGCCCTCGTGCGGCTCACGCACGAGGAGCGCGTGTTACGCACCCTGCGGGAGCAGGGAGCGCTGAGCCGGAGCCAGATCCCCCGCGCCGTCGGGCTCTCGCGCTCCACGCTCTCCGAGATCACCGCTAGCCTCCTGCAGCGCGGCGCCATCGTGGTTGTGGACACCGACTCGGCGAAGCGCGAGGGCAGTGGGCGCCCGGCCGAACGGCTCGCCCTGGACCCCTCCTCCGGGCAGTTCATGGGGGTCGATTTCGGCCACCGTCGGGTCTGCGTTGCGGTTGCCGACGCGTCGCACGAGATCATCGCGTCCGGCTCCGAACGCTATGAGGACGACGCGCCGTGGCCGGATCGGCTGGACGCCGCCTTCCGGCTGATCGACCGGCTCACCGACGAGACGGACGTGCACTACGGCGCACTTCAGGGCGTCGGAATCGGCGTGCCCGGACCGCATCCCGTTCCGCCGGCCGCGCACCCCCCACCACGGCAGGTCCCGGCACCCGGCCTGCTCGACACCGTCGAGGACGTCGGCGCCGCGTTCGCGAGCCGGTTCGACGCCTCGGTGCTGGTGGACAACAACACCCGCTTCGCCGCCCTCGCCGAGGCGATCAGCGGTAGCGGCACCGTCGACGACCTGATCTACGTACGGGTTTCCGACGGAGTGGGTGGTGGCCTGGTCGTCGGCGGCCGCCTCGTCACGGGATCGACCGGACTCGCCGGCGAGTTCGGCCACGTCAGGGTCAACGTGCACGGCGGGTCGTGCCGGTGCGGCAAGAACGGCTGCCTGGAAACCGTCGCGTCGGTACCGGCGATCCTGGCGAACTGCCGGACCCGCGGCGTCCCGGTCGACGACCTCGACGAACTCCGCGCGGCGGTCGAACGGTCACACCCGATCGTCGAGCAGGTGCTGCGTGCGGCAGCCGCCGCCATCGGCCGGGTCGTCGGCACGGCGGCGATGGCGCTGAACCCTGCCGAGATCGTCATCGGCGGCGAGATCGTGCGCGTCGCCCCCGTCATCGTCCAACAGGTCCGCGCCACCATCGCGTACGAACTCCTGCCCGACGCCGCCAGCATCCCGGTCGTCCGTGCCGCGGAGCTCTCGGACGACGACGGCGCTCTGGGCGCCCTGGCCGCCCTGTTCCACAGTTCGCCGCTACTCGCGGCCTACCCCGAGCCCGCGAAGGCATGCGCCGCCGGCCGCGGAGGCGGCATCCGCGTCCCGCAGACCACGATCGAAAGGGTGTCCCATGGCCGTCATCACTGAGCCGGCTGCGAAGACGGGACGAGACAACCGGCTCGCGTCATCGCAGACGCGCCGGGGCCGTCCACGCGGACTGCCGCTGGCGTTGAACGCCGTGTCCATCGCGCTCGGCATCGGCGTCTGGTGGGCCCTCGCGGCCCTCGGCGTGAAGGTGCCACAGCCGATCGAGGTCGTCTCGCGGGCCAGGGACCTGCTCGCCGACGGCACGCTGGAGAACGACATCCTGGTCAGTCTCGGTCGGGTGCTGGCCGGGTTCGTCCTCGGTACGGCGGTGGCCATCCCGGTCGGTTTCCTGATGGGGTGGTACGGCGTCGTGCGAGGCCTGGTCGAGCCGTGGATCCAGTTCTTCCGCACCATCCCGCCGCTGGCCATCATCCCGCTCGCGATCGTGCTGATGGGCATCGACGAGGCGCCGAAGATCTTCGTCATCTTCCTGGCAGCCTTCCTGGCCTGCGTCATCTCCACGTTTCAGGGCGTGGTGAGCGTCGACCGTACGCTCATCAACGCGGCGCGGGTGCTCGGCACGCGGGACGCTGGGATCTTCGCCCGGGTGGTGGTGCCCGCCTCCACTCCGTTCATCCTCGTCGGCATGCGGGTCGGCCTCGGGTCGGCGTGGGCCACCCTGGTCGCCGCCGAGCTGATCGCCGCCCAACAGGGCCTGGGCTACCGCATGCAGAACGCCCAGCTCTACTACGACCTCCCGACGATCTTCGTCGGACTGATCTCGATCGGGATCCTCGGCCTGCTGATGGACCGCGTGCTGCTCGTGGCCGAACGCAGGCTCACCGGATGGCAGGAGCGCCGATGACCACCTCGAATTCGCCACGTCCCGGCACGCAGGCCGCCAAGATCTCGGTACAGGCGGTCACCAAGACGTTCTCGCTGGGGCGGCAGACGTTCACCGCACTCGACCAGGTGTCTCTCGACATCGCTGACAACGAGTTCGTCACCGTGGTCGGGCCGTCCGGTTGCGGCAAGAGCACCCTGCTCAACATCCTCGCCGGGCTGGAGGAACCGACCGAGGGCCAGGCGATAGTCGACGGGACACCGGTGTCCGGACCAGGTCCGGAGCGCGGCGTCATCTTCCAGCAGTACGCGCTCTTCCCCTGGCTGACCGTACGCAAAAACGTGGAGTTCGGCCTGAAGACCGCCCGCGTGCCGAAGGCGGAGCGCCGCGAGCGGGCCGATTACTTCATCCGGATGGTCGGCCTGGAGGACTTCGCCGACGCCCTGCCGAAGATGCTCTCGGGCGGCATGCGGCAGCGCTGTGCCATCGCCCGCGCCTACGCGGTGAACCCGTCGATCCTGTTGATGGACGAGCCCTTCGGCGCCCTCGACGCCCTCACCCGGGTCAAGCTCCAGGAACAACTGCTCGACACGTGGAGCAAGGAGCAACGCACGGTCATGTTCATCACGCACGACGTGGACGAGGCCGTGTTCCTCGCCAACCGCGTCGTCGTCATGGCGGCACGGCCCGGACGCATCTACGACGTCATCGACGTCGACCTCCCGTATCCGCGGTCGGAGGAATTCCGGCTGAGTCCCGAGTTCGCCGCGCTCCGCAACCGGGTCTGGCACTCCGTCTACCACCAGGACGGCACCACCCCATCGTCACCTCCCGCACTCACTACCGCCTGATCGGAAGGACGTTTTGATCATGAGAATCTCCCGCAGACTCGTCGCCGGCGCCGCCGCCGGTGCCATCGTCGCCGCGCTGCTCTCCGGCTGTGGAAGTGACTCCGGCTCCGGTGGGAAGGCGGAGGAGGTCACGTTCGGGTACATCGGCGATTTCAACGGCACCAGCCTGCTCGCCATCGCCAACGACCAGAAGCTCTGGGCGAAGCACGGGCTCAAGGCCGACACCAAGGTGTTCACGAACGGCCCGCTGCAGATCCAGGCCCTCGGTACCGGCGACCTCGATTTCGGCTACATCGGGCCCGGCGCCATGTGGCTGCCCGCCTCCGGTCAGGCCAAGGTCGTCGCGATCAACACCCTGGGCAACGCCGACCGGGTCATCGCCCAGCCCGGTATCACGTCCATCGAGCAGCTCAAGGGCAAGACCGTCGGCGTCCCGGAGGGCACGTCGGGCGACATGATCCTCACGCTCGCGTTGAAGAAGGCGGGCATGACGAAACAGGACGTCAAGGTCGTCCCGATGGACCCCTCCACGATGGTCTCGGCGTTCTCGTCCAAGAAGATCGACGCCGCCGGCTTCTGGTATCCGGCGACCGCGACGATCAAGAAGCAGGTACCGGACCTGGTCGAGCTCGCCAAGAACGACGACTTCGCCGCCGAGGTCTCCTTCCCCACCGCGTTCGTCGCGGGTAACCAGGTCGTCGCCAACGAGAGGGCGAAGACCGAGAAGGTGCTCGCCGTGCTGCGCGACGCGATGCGCTACCGCTCCGAGAACATGGACCAGAGCATCGCGCTGACCGCGAAGATGCTCAAAATCCCGGTGGACCAGGTCAAGGCCGACGCGGCCAACGTCAAGGTCCTCTCAGTCGACGAGCTGGACACGATGACCAAGGACGGCACCATCGACAAGTGGCTCACCGGGATGAGCGACTACTTCGTCCAGGCGGGCAAGCTGAAGTCTCCGGCGGACCCGAAGAGCTACTACACCGGCGACCTGTTCATGGCGGCAGCCCAGTGACCGGACCGAAGAACATCCTGTTCCTGATGACCGACCAGCACCGGGCGGACACGCTCGGGGTGTACGGCAGCCCCCGGGCGACGCCGGTCCTGGACGAGCTGGCAAGGACCGGAACCCGGTTCGACCGGTGGTACACGCCCACCGCGATCTGTACTCCGGCCAGGGCCAGCCTGCTCACCGGTCAGGCGCCCTTCCGCCACAAACTGCTCGCCAACAATGAACGCAACGTGGGCTACATGGAGGACCTGCCGGACGGGCTGTTCACCTTCCCGGCGGCGTTGCGGCAAGCGGGCTACAACTGCGGCCTCATCGGCAAGTGGCACGTGGGCACGGAGAAGACGGCGCGCGACTTCGGCTTCGACGGGCCGGAGCTGCCGGGCTGGCACAACCCCGTGGACAACCCCGACTACCTGGCCTATCTCGCCGAGCGGGACCTCCCGCCCT
>JAEVHO010000432.1 GCA_016802835.1 Micromonospora sp. ATA32
ACGGCGAGCAGCTCGCCGACCGTGGTGGCGTCGAGGCGGTGGGCGGCGGAGACGGCGCGCGGGGTGAGGCCGGCGGCCTCCAGCGCGGTGGCCCGGGTCTTCGCGCCCAGGCCGGGCAGGTGTGCGAGCTTGTTCGCGACGGCGAGCAGCTCGCCGACCGTGGTGGCGTCGAGGCGGTGGGCGGCGGAGACGGCGCGCGGGGTGAGGCCGGCGGCCTCCAGCGCGGTGGCCCGGGTCGCCTTGGTCGCGCCTCGTCGCGGGCCGCCGCGGCGCCTTCGACGTCCGGCTCCTCGGCCGCGATCTCCGGGTGCTCGGTGCCGACGGGGGTGCTTGCGTCGGAGCGGCGAAACACCTGCTGCCAGGCGTCGCGCATGTCCTTGAGCGACGCGAACCGCTGGCGGTGGTCTCGGTGCAGGGCGAGCTGGAAGAAGTCCACCAGATCGTCGCGGACCGCCGGGTCGAACGCCTCGGTGGCCAGCACCGGCGGGCCCTCGGTCAGCTGCGGCTCGGTGCCGCCGTCACCCCACACGGGCAGCTCGCCGGAGGCCATCTCGTGCAGGGTGACCCCGAGGGCGTACCACTCGGCGTGCTTGTCGTAGCCGGGCCGGTTGGCGGTGCCGAGGAACGGGTCGAGGTAGCGCGGGGTTCCGGCGTTGATCTCCTTGACCGAGACGCCGGCCAGAGAGAAGTCGAAGAGCACGAGCTGCCGGGTGCGGTTGGGGCGTACCCGGATGGCGATGTTGTCCGGCTTGATGTCGCGGTGGTAGACGCCCTCGCCCTCCAGGTAGTCGAGGGCGCCGAAGAGGTAGTCGCTGTACGTCTCCAGCTCGTCGACGGTGAGCCGGCCGTCGTCACGCAGCTTGCGGGCCAGGGTGCGGTCACCGGCGTGCTCGAGGACGACGACCGTGCGGGTGCCGATCTGCAGCGGCTCCGGCCGGGCCAGCCGGATCACCCGCGAGTCGGTGAGCGGGCCGAGCACCCTCGCCTCGTGCGCGAGCCGAGCGCCCTTCTCGTCGGAGAGCCCGACCTTGAGCACCTCCTCGCGGCGGGTGCGCTCGTTGAAGCCGAGGAACGCGCGGCAGGTCGAGCCGGTGCCGAGGCTGCGGACGATCTTCCACTCGCCGACCCGGTCGCCGCCGCGCGCTTCGAGGGGGTCGACCTGCTCGGGCTCCGGCTCCTCCGGGTGCACGGACGTCGGCGGCGGGGCGGTCAGCTCCTCCTCGACCACCTGGAGCATCTCGACGAACTCGGCCACGGTGGTGAGGCGCTGAGTCGGCACCGGGGCGGTGGCCGCCTGGATCAGCTCGTCGGCGAACTCGGTGACCCCGTCGGCGATGGCGGAGGCGCGCAGCCCGTTGTCCCGGGCCAGCCGGGTGAGCAGCTCGGCACGCTTCGCCGCAGGCGGCTGGCCGGTCAGGATCAGGTAGCTCAACGCTCCCAGGCCGAAGACGTCCATCGCGACCGCGTCCGGCTTCGGCGCGGTCAGCTCCGGCGCGAGGTACGCCTCCGCCGAGCGCTCGATGTGCGAGGCCGCGTGCGTGGAGAGCGTGACCGGGTCCCCGCTGCTGCCCCCGCCGCTCCCGTCGACGCCGCGGGTCGCCGCCTGCCAGTCGCTGATCTGCAGCTGAGGAGTCAGCCAGGCCTCGTCCTCGCTGCCACGCCGCCGCTGGCGTCCCGGGCTGACCAGCACGCTTCGCGCCGACAGGGCGCGATGGTGCAACCGCCGACGGTGCGCGTACGCCACCGTCTCGGCGAGCTGGCGGATCATCGCCAGGCGGCTCAGCGCGTCGAGCCGGTCGCCGTACTGGGCCATGTAGTGGTCGAGGCGGATCGAGCGGGGGTCGTACCGGAAGATCAGCGCTGGCCCTGCCTCGTGCGACTCCATGGAGTCGACCTGGACGATGCCCGGGTGGTTGATGCCGTGCAGCACCTGCATCTCGCGCTTGGCGGCGCGTTCGATGCTGGCCCGCTCGGCCTGCACCGCGTTGCGCTCGACCAGGTAGATCCGGACCCGACGGCGCTCCCGCTCCAGGTCGCTGTGCCGGGCCTCGTGGTCCTGCCAGGTCGGCCCGATGTCGAACGGGCGGGTCTCCAGCTTCCACGACCCGATCTGGTAATGCTTGCGGCTGCGGGCGATGCCGACCGCCTTGAGGAGGTCCGGCAGCGCCGCGGACATCTCCTTGGTGACCCGCTGCCGCTCGTCCTGCGGTGGGCGCTTCAGGAACGAGCCGATGGTCGGCAATTGGCCCGGCTGGTGGCCGGGCGCCGGCTCAGGGCCGTAGATACCGTGCAGGTGGTGATCGGAGAGCCCGACCTGCAGCCCCGGCTTGGACAGGAACACCGCCGCCTGCACGAACGGGATCCTGACCTTCGCCCCCTTCCCCCGTTCGACGGCGACCTGGAGCAGGGACTTGAGCTTCTTGGCCTTCATGTCCGCCAGGTGAAGCGGATTGTCGAAGGTGCGGGTGCTGTTGGGCCCGTTGAGGATCCAGTTCGAGCCGCTGGAAATCAGCCGGCCGTTGAGGCTCTTGATCTCGATCAGGTAGAGCCCGCCCGGGCCGACGACCAGCAGGTCAACCTCGTACGGGTGACCGGTTTGGGCGGTGAAGGTGAAGTTCGACCAGGCCCGGTAGGGCTCGGTGTCGGGCAGCAGCGCCTGGACGTGCGCCAGCGCCTCCCGCTCGTGCGCGAACTGCGACGGCGTTATCGTCGTCCACCGGCCCTCCTGCATGCAGAGGATCCTAAGCTCACGCCGCACCGAACCCGCCCACCGGATCGAACCGGGCGGTGCATCACCAGGGCGGAAGCAGGCGATCTCGCGACCGCCTGCCCGCCTAGCCCGGCTCACCGGACAAGCAGCTTCTCGCCTGCGGCGTCGGACTTCCGATGCGCGGCCGTCGGCACGGTACGCCCGCCGGACCAGAGCACCCGAGCGACGATCCCCGGCGCGAAGAGCCCCGGCGGCGGGGTCATCAGGTTCGCGACGCTGAGGAAGCGCCGCCCGACGACGGCGTGCCGCGCGGCGGCGACGTGCAACCGGGCGACATACCCGTTGAGGAAGCGGGTCCGGCGGCTGCGTGGCCCGACCACCGTCGGGTAGCGCAGGTCAGCGCCGACCGCCATGTCCCACGGCACGTCCACCACCTTGGCCGCCCCGGCGAAGAAGCGGCGCGGCAGCTCCCGCCGGCCCCGCCGGAGGCAGTCGCGCAGCACCATCGCCTCCACCGCGGCCACAGTCATGCCCTGCCCGTACGCCGGATTGAAGCTGCACACCGCGTCGGCGACCGCGATGAAGCCCTCCGGCAGGCGGGTGAGGTGCTCGTAGCGGCGCCGCACGCTGGTGGGCAGCCGCATCCGCTTCGGCGGGCCGAGCGGCTCGGCCCGGCTGAGCAGCGCATGCAGTTCCGGGGCGGGGAGCCGGCCGGCGAAGGTGAGGAAGCCGTCCGGGTCGACCGGCGGGGCCTGGTCCGAGCCGACACCGAGCAGCGTGACCATCCACCGGTCACCCTCGGCCGCGATGGCCACCCCGCCGTACGGGACATCCGGTGACGGGCTGCTGATGAAGGCGGCGAAGTCGGTCTCGCCCGGGGTGCGGCGGTAGTCGCGGGAGACGTACACGGTGCCGGGATCCACCCGGTCCTCGACCGGCGGCTGGTAGCCGAGTTCGGCGAGCCACGTGAGGCCGCGGTTTCCGCGACCGGTCGCGTCCACCACCAGGTCGGCGTCGTGGTGCTGCTCCTCCCCGCCCCGGGGCAGGATCCGCGCGCCGGTGACCGTGCCGCCGTCGGCGTCGGCCAGCAGCCCCAACGCCTCGCACCCGTCGTGGATCTCCACGTTCGGCAGCGCGCGGACCCGGTCCCGGACGTACCCCTCCAGGGCGCGCCGGCTGACGCAGAGCCCCTGCAGTCCAGAGGTGGCCCGGGGGGATCCGGTGGCCGTCGTTGACCCAGAGACAGTCCCGCTGGATGTCGATGGCGACGGCGCCCTGGGCGGTCAGGTCGGCGGTCAGGCCGGGGAAGAGCTCCTCCAGAACCTGGCGGCCCCGGGCGAGCAGGCCGTGCGAGTGCCCGCTCTGCGGCACACCCCTGCGGTCGGCGGCCTCCGCCGGCAGCTTGTCCCGGTCGAAGACGGTCACCGTCGCATACGACTCGCTCAGGACCCGCGCGGCGAGCAGGCCGCCGATGCTGGCGCCGAGGACGATCGCCCGCCCGGTCTCATTCGTAGTGGACACGGTTGACTCCGTTTCTTCACATTGGTGTCCTCAGTGAGCGGCACGACGGGCCGGGCGGGAAAGCAAATTGGCGGACGGCTAGCTGACACACGTTTCCCCGCGGACGGTTCCGGCCTTCTCCATCCCGCCGGAGGCTGGACTAACAGCGGCTGAATTCCCTGCTCACAGCCGGTTTTCGGCCCTTACCGACAGGCGTGGTGACCGATATCTCAGTCGTTTATCGGTCAATCTGGTCCGATGCTCAGCTCGCCGAAAGACATCCCAGGAGCTTGAATGTCAAGCAGCAGCCTCGGTCAGGTGATGCGACCAGGCAGTCGCCTCGTCGTAGGGTGTGCCGGTCTTGAGGCA
>JAEVHO010000433.1 GCA_016802835.1 Micromonospora sp. ATA32
GCGGACAAGCCTGGTGTGGACAAGGCGAAGCTGATCCCGCACGGCGTGCAGGGCAAGCAGTCCAAGATTGACCTGAACAACGAGCAGGTTGGTAACGCTAAGGCGATCATCAAGGCTACGAAGAAGGCCGGGATGGACGAGCGGGCTGCGGTGATCGCGATTGGTACGAGTCTGCAGGAGTCGAAGTTGGAGAACCTGGGTCATCTGGGTGACGCCAACGACCATGACTCGCTGGGTCTGTTCCAGCAGCGTCCCACCTCTGGTTGGGGTACCCCGGAGCAGATCACCGATCCTGAGTACTCCACGATGGCGTACCTGAAGGGGTTGAAGCAGGTCGACGGGTGGCAGGACATGCCGCTCACGCAGGCCGCGCAGACGGTGCAGGTGTCGGCCTACCCGGACGCCTACGCCCAGTGGGAGACCCAGGCCGCCGACCTCGTCGCCCAGCACTGGAACAGCTGACCTCAGCTGACAATCGAACAGCCACACACCGACCGATGGCCGGCACCCCACGAGGGTGCCGGCCATCGGCGTCTCCGGGCGGGTGGGGTGCCACGGCACGTCATCGTGCCCGCCACCTACGGCATGCAGAATGGCGGGATGAGCGGGGACAGGTCGTGGGCGGACAGGGCGGGCCTGATCGTCCTACCCGGCGGCGCCGAGGTGCGTGGACGCCGAATCGGCCAACCGGCTTCACCCGCCGACTTCGCGCTCCTGCTGGCTGCCGGGCCGGTGCCCGACTGGCCGTACCGGCGGGTCCGGTGGCCGGACTTCTGGGTGCCGGTCGACCGGGCCGACGCGATCGACGCCCTGCGGGAGGCGCTGCGCCGGGCGTACGCCGGTGAGCGGGTGGAGGTCGCCTGCAAGGGCGGGATCGGCCGAACCGGGACGGCGTTGGCCGCGCTGGCCGTCCTCGACGGGCTGCCGGCGCAACGGGCGGTGCCGTGGGCGCGCGCGCACTACCACCCCCGTGCGGTGGAAACCCCCTGGCAGCGGCGGTGGCTGCACCGGCTGCCGTGACCGTCGGTCGTCAGCGCTGCTGGAAGGCGGCCAGCCCGCCGAGCGTCTCGTCGGCGATGAAGACCGACGACACCCGGAGGATGGCCTCCTCGGCGTGGTCAGGGCAGGCCCAGGCGGAGTGGCCCCAGGAGTCGGCGACCTTCAGCTCGGCCGGCTTGGGACACGCGTCTCGGCCGGTCTGCGCGTCGGTGACCTCGCGGGCGCCCGGTCGATGACGTTGACCGTGCCGAGGCGGAACCCGTCCGGGGTGATGATCGGCGCGGCGGCGTAGAACCGCAGGCCGAGCTCCGCCGCGAGACGTACCCCGAAATCCGACAGATCTGCTCTGAGCTGGGGTTGTGGCTCTGGCATCATGGCGATTGACCGGATGGGCCAGTGGGTATGAGAGCGCGACCCGATGGGGAATCATCGCCCACCGGGTCGCGCCGGTTGCCGGACCCTCGGCACCGGCTGGTTTCTGCTTCTCACGCACAAGGCAGGTCCGCAGATGCTTGAACCGACTCCCGGTCCCAGTCGCCGAGGTGGCCGCCGCCGCGCACGTACGACGTGGCGGGTAACCCGGACCGGGGCGTCGCTGGCCGCGCTGACCGTGCTGGCCATCCTCTTCCTCGACCTCTTCGTCGTGACCGTGTCGCTGGTCATGCTGGGCGCGGTGGTCACCACGCTGGCGGTCCAGCTCTGCCGGTGGGTGCTCCCCGAGTTCGCCGACCCCCTCGGGTACGGCGGCGTGGCCACGGCGGCGCGCGCCGGGGACCCCGCGTCAGGCCCGGGTGGTGCCGGTGGTCGAGGCGGGCTGACCGCGGCGGTGGCTACCGCACGACGTACTCGCGCAGGTGTCGCGCGGTGAGCGTGTCGCCGTCGGCGACCAGCTCGGCCGGGGTGCCGGTGAACACCACCCGGCCGCCGTCGTGCCCGGCGCCCGGGCCGAGGTCGATCAGCCAGTCGGCGTGCGCCATCACCGCCTGGTGGTGCTCGATGACCACCACCGTGTTGCCCGCCTCGACCAGCCGGTCCAGCAGGGCCAGCAGCTGGTCGGCGTCGGCCAGGTGCAGCCCGGTGGTCGGTTCGTCCAGGACGTAGACGCCCGCCTTGTCGGCCATGTGGATGGCCAGCTTGAGGCGCTGCCGCTCGCCGCCGGAGAGGGTGGTCAGCGGCTGGCCGAGGCTCAGGTAGCTCAGGCCGACATCGGCGAGCCGGTGGACCTCGCCGCGACGGCGGGGATCTCGCCCCGGCGTGACTGGTGGCCGTCGCCATGCCGGCGGCGGCGAAGGTGTCGGTTCCGATCATATCCAGTGTGTTCTATGTCACGCTAACGTCGGCGCACGCCGACGCCACCGCCGGCGCTCCCGACAGGAGAGCGTCATGCCGACACCGTGGAAAGCCCTCACCGCCCTCGCCGCCGCCCTGCTGCTGGTCCTGCCGGCACCCACCACCGCCGCCAGCGCGGCCGGGACCCCGCCCACCGTCCCGCCCGTCGCCGGCTCGCTGAACACCTACCGGGTCTCCGCCGTCTACGTCGCCGGCGTCTCCTCCGGCGGGTACATGGCCACCCAGCTCCAGGTCGCCTACTCGTCCCGGATCAGGGGCGCGGCCATTTTCGCCGCCGGTCCGTACTACTGCGCCCAGAACAACGTCGCCCAGGCCCTCTACGGCTGCGGGGACAACCAGTACCCGACCTACCTGTCCAATTTGGAGTCCTACACCCGCACCTGGGCGTCGTACGGCTGGATCGACCCGGTCGGCAACCTCTCCGGCCAACCCGTCTACGTCTACCACGGCAGTAACGACAACACGGTGAAGAAGTCGGTCAGCGACGACCTGGTCCGGTACTACCAGCACTTCGGGGCCAACGTGCAGTACGACAGCGGCTCCGCCGCCGGTCACGCCTGGGTCACCCCGTACGGCCCGGTGGGCTGCGCGGCCACCGCCTCGCCGTACCTCAACGACTGCGGCACCGACCCGCAGAACAGCTTCCTGCGCAAGCTCCTCGGCGCCGTGCAGCCGCGGAACACCGGCCCGCTCGGCGGCACCCTGATCCGGTTCAGCCAGAACACGTACGCCACCAACGGCTGGGCCAACGGGCTGAGCATGGACGCCAACGGCTTTGCCTACGTCCCGGCGTCCTGCGCGGCCGGGCAGACCTGCCGGCTGCTGGTCGCGCTGCACGGCTGCGCCCAGGGGTACGCCGCCGTCGGCACCGCCTTCGTCGACCGGGCCAACCTCGACCAGTACGCCGACACCAACAACCTGATCGTGCTCTATCCGCAGGCGACCGCCTCGGGCGCCAACCCCAACGGCTGCTGGGACTGGTGGGGCTACCTCGGCGCGAGCAACTACCCGATCAAGGGCGGCGGCCAGGTCGAGACCATCATGAACATGGTGCGTCGGCTGGACGGCTGACCTGTCGGCGCCGGTGCCCGTTGACCGGGCATGTCAGCCTGACCGGGGCGGGCAGAGATCCGCCGGATGACTCGGGGAGCGTGCCACCATGACCACACGCACAGCCGACGTCCCGCCGTGATGCCGCGGTTCCTGCCGTACGCGGGAGCCGCCCTAGCCGGGCTGATCGTGCTGATCGTACGCGCGCGCCCCACGCCGGCGGCCCCGACCAACCCCGACTCCCGCGGCCAGGCCGACAACACCAACATCGCCGAGGTCCAGGAGGCGGTCAGCCCAGGCGGCGTACGCGGCGGTGAGCGAGGCCCAGGCCAAGGTGGCGCAGGCCAGAGCCGAGGCGGACGCGAACAAGACCCGCCAGCAGGGGTACGACGCCTGCTCGGCCTGCGCCCAGACCTGAACACCGGCGGGGTCGGACTGCCCGGGTGACCCCCGGTGGGTATGCCGGCGAAAGATCTTCCCGGCTACCCTGCTCACTCATGAGAGGTCCGGCCCTGGCTGCGGCGGTGACCGCCGCCCTACTCGTGACACCGGCGGTCCCCGCCGCGGCGAAGCCCCGTACCGGGGAGAGATCCGCGGCGGCCATCGTGCCCTGCCCCAGGGCGGTGGCGCCGAAGGTGTCCCGGTCGCCGCGGCCGACCCCGCGCCGTCGGTGCCGCAGCAGCGGACGGTGGGCGGAGAGCAGTTGGCCACCGAGGGCCTGGTCGTCCCGCCGGGCGCCGCGCCGCCGCCGGCGGTGACCGCGACCTCGTGGCTGGTCGCCGACCTGGACACCGGCGCCGTGCTCGGTGGCTGCGGCCCGCACGAGTACGGCACCCCGGCGAGCGTGCAGAAGCTGCTGCTCACCGCCACCATGCTGCCGAAGCTGGACCCGAAGCAGGTGGTCACGGTGACCCCGCCTGACCTGGACATCGCGCCGGGCAGCTCCGCCGTCGGCCTGCTGCCCGGCGGCCGGTACAGCGTCGAGACGGTCTTCCTCGGCCTGCTGCTCAACTCCGGCAACGAGGCAGCCAACCTGCTGGCCCGGCTCGGGGGCGGCCCGGACGGGGTGGCCGGCGGGGTGCGGGCGATGAACGAGAAGGCCCGCGAGCTCGGCGCGCTGCAGACCCACGCGGTGACCCCGTCGGGCCTGGACGGGCCGGGGCAGT
>JAEVHO010000434.1 GCA_016802835.1 Micromonospora sp. ATA32
CAAGCGCTACCGCCGCAAACCCCGCCACGGACTACTCGTGCGGCATCTGCGGCGCGACCATCGGCAAGCCCGGCTTCTGCGCCATGTGCCAGCAGGAACAGTGGGGCCGCCCGCATCGAGTACGCCGACCAGCTCACCGCCCTCGGCGCTGCCTGGGACTGAGCCCGCTGATGGCCGGGGTGGGAAGCGTGACCAGCCACGGGCGACGGACGCCGGGTCGTGCCGGCCTACTGCGCCGATCCGGCGGGTCAGCTCGTCTGCAGGTGGGCAAGCTTGCGGACCTGGCGCCAGAGCTGGGGGTCGCAGCTGCCGGCCCGGTCCTCGAACGCCGTCGCGGCGACCCGGATCGGGTCGCTGACGTCGAGGTAGCTGTCGTGGTCGGCGTCGGCGTCCCAGCCCCGGGTGGCGATCCGCACGTGGTCGTCGCGGTCGCTCTTGTCCTGACTTGTGATCTTGAGGACGTCGACCCCGCGCCGGTCCGAGCGGAGCACCAGGCAGGGGCGGACCTTCGAACCCGTGCCGTCCGCGTAGGGCACGTCCGCCCACCAGATCTCGCCTGGCCGGGGGGGTACCCGCCGGCGCGGTGGTCGTCCGGTCGGTGCCGCGGGGCCGGGGCGGGGCGGTGGGCCGGGCCGGGTCGCGTGGCGGGGTGCCCGTCCGGGGCGGGACGAACCGCCGGAGGGGCGGGCGGGCTTGCGCGTGGAGCGTTGCCGCCAGCTGCTCCACGCCCAGCCGGCAACGACCGCCAGCCCGATGGCAACTGCCCAGAGCAGCCAGTCGGCCATCCGTACCCCCGCCTCTCGCCGGTGGGCGACGCTCGCCACCGTCCGGCGATCCTCGCACGCGCGGCGGGTCGCGCCCGTCGGGCGCGGCGGGAGCCCAGCGGTTTGTCCCACCGGCCGGATACGGTGCCGGGGTAGCGTGATCACGGAGGTCGAGCGGTGTCTGAAGAAGCGATCCCCCAGCGGGTCAGTCCGGCGCAGGAGGCGGCGGCCGGCGCCGAGCCGACCCCGCAGGCGCGGGAACGGCACGCCACGTTGAGCCAGGAGCTGACCGAGCACCAGTACCGCTACTACGTGCTGGACGCCCCGACGATCAGCGACGCCGACTTCGACCGGCAGCTGCGCGAGCTTGAGGCGCTGGAGGCCGAGTTCCCCGCCCTGCGCACCCCGGATTCGCCCACCCAGCGGGTCGGCGGCACCTTCTCCACCGACTTCACCCCGGTGACCCACGCCGAGCGGATGCTCTCGCTGGACAACGCCTTCACCGACGAGGAGCTGGCGGCCTGGGCCGAGCGGGTCGAGCGGGACGCCGGCGGCCCGGTGCCCTACCTCTGCGAGCTGAAGGTGGACGGGCTCGCCATCAACCTCACCTACGAGCGCGGCCGGCTGGTCCGGGCCGCGACCCGTGGCGACGGGCGCACCGGCGAGGACGTCACCGCCAACGTGCGCAGCATCCGGGACGTGCCGGCCCGGCTGACCCCGTCGGCCGAGTTCGGCGAGCTGCCCGAGCTGCTGGAGGTGCGCGGCGAGATCTACTTCCCGGTGGCCGCCTTCGCCGACCTCAACGCCGCCCTCGTCGAGCAGGGCAGGCCGCCGTTCGCCAACCCGCGCAACGCCGCCGCCGGCAGCCTGCGGCAGAAGGACCCGCGGGTCACCGCGTCCCGCCCGCTGCGCCTGGTGGTGCACGGCATCGGCGCCCGGCGCGGCTTCTCCCCGACCACCCAGTCGGAGTCATATTCCGCGCTCAAGGCGTGGGGCCTGCCGACCAGCGACCGCTGGCGGGTGGTGCCCGACCTCGCCGGGGTGGCGGAATTCATCGCCCGGTACGCCGAGCACCGGCACGACGTCGAGCACGAGATCGACGGGGTCGTGGTGAAGGTCGACCCGGTCTCCATCCAGGGCCGGCTCGGGTCCACCAGCCGGGCGCCGCGCTGGGCGATCGCCTTCAAGTACCCGCCCGAGGAGGTGACCACCACCCTGCTCGACATCGACGTCAACGTCGGGCGCACCGGCCGGGTCACCCCGTTCGCCGTGCTCGAACCGGTCCGGGTGGCCGGCTCCACGGTCGCCCTGGCCACCCTGCACAACGCCCGCGAGGTGGAGCGCAAGGGGGTGCTGATCGGCGACACGGTGGTGCTGCGCAAGGCCGGCGACGTGATCCCGGAGGTGCTCGGCCCGGTGGTCGATCTGCGCCCCGCCGACGCCCGACCGTTCGTGATGCCGACCACCTGCCCGGCCTGCGGCTCGCCGCTCGCGCCGGCCAAGGAGGGCGACGTCGACATCCGCTGCCCCAACTCCCGCACGTGCCCCGCCCAGCTACGGGAGCGGGTCTTCCACCTCGCCGGTCGGGGCGCGTTCGACATCGAGGTGCTCGGCTACAAGGCGGGCGCCGCGCTGCTCGACGCGCAGATCATCACCGACGAGGGGGATCTGTTCGACCTCGACGCGGAGCGGCTGTCCCGGTCGCCGTTCTTCGTCAACAAGGACGGCAGCCTGGGCAGCAACGCGGTCAAGCTGCTGGACAACCTGGTCGAGGCGCGGGAACGCCCGCTGTGGCGGGTGCTGGTGGCGCTCTCCATCCGGCACGTCGGTCCGACCGCGGCGCAGGCCCTGGCCCGGCACTTCCGCTCGGTCGAGGCGATCGAGGCGGCCAGCGAGGAGGAACTCTCCTCGGTGGACGGTGTCGGCCCGACGATCGCGGTCAGCATCCGGGAGTGGTTCGCCGTCGACTGGCACCGCGACGTGGTCCGCAAGTGGGCCGCGGCCGGGGTACGGATGGCGGAGGAGGCGGTCGACGAGGGGCCGCGGCCGCTGGAGGGGATCACCGTGGTGGTGACCGGCACGTTGGCCGGGTTCTCCCGCGACCAGGCCGCCGAGGCCATCCAGAACCGGGGCGGCAAGGTGAGCGGCTCGGTCTCCAAGAAGACGGGCTTCGTGGTGGTGGGGGACAACCCCGGTTCCAAGGCCGAGAAGGCGGCCAGCCTGAAGGTTCCGGTGCTCGACGAGGAGGGCTTCCGGGTGCTGCTCGACGCGGGCCCCGACGCGGCCAGGGAGGTGGCCCGCACCGAGGGCTGAGGCGCTGCCCCGCCTCGGGTCGGCTGTCGGGCGTCGGTCGACCGCCCGATGTGAATCTTGCGGGCACCTGATCGTGTATACCAACTTAATTACGACTACGTCCGATTCGTGTCTGTCGTATCGGTGAATGCGGCACTCAGGGCGTTTCATGGGGGCACGGCGGGTGACCGTGCCACGCCATGACCGCTTTCCGGGAGGTGCGATGGAGGCTGCCGATCCGCGCAACTTCGTCCCGCCCGGACGGATGACGCCGTTCTTCGGCTTCCTCACCGCGATCGTCGCGCTGGCCGTGCTCGTCTCGGCCGCCCCGCTGGCCGCGCTGCCCGACCGGCTGCCCGGGATGCCGGCGGCGTTCTGGACCATGGCTGCGCTCGCGGTGTTCTGCGACGCGCGGCCCTTCGTTCCACCCGGCCGCCGGCAGACCTCGGCCGTCTTCCCGTCGACCTGCTTCACCTTCGCGATCCTGCTCGGCTGGGGGCTGGGACCGGCGGTGGCGGTGCAGGCGGTGGCGGTGCTCGTCTCCGGATGGCGGATGCGGTACGCCCTCTGGCGGACCGGCTTCAACGCCGCCCAGTACGCCTGCGCCCTCGCCGCCGCGTACCTGGTCGTCCAGCTCGGCCCCGGCCCCATCTTCGACGGCGGTCGGCTGCACTGGACCGACGTGGCCACCGTGGGTGTGGCGACGGCTGCCTGGTTCGCGGTCAACTACGGCCTGGTCAGCACGGCGGTCCGGCTCCGCTTCGGGGACCGCTGGTGGCCCGGAGTGCGGCAGGGCCTGGCCTACGAGCTGCTCTCCACCGGGTCGCTGCTGCTGCTCGCCCCGGTGCTGGTCGCCGCGGCGCGGGCCAGCGCGGCCCTGATCCCGCTGGTGCTGGTGCCGCTCTTCGCCGTCTACCGGATGGCCCGGCTCTCCACCGAGCAGGAGCAGCTCGCCGCGCTCGATCCGCTCACCGGGCTGCCGAACCGCAAGGCGCTGCTGGCCGAGGTCGCCGAGCAGATCCACCTGCACGCCGAGCAGGTCGCCAAGGGCGCGCCCGACAGCCACCTGGCGCTGCTCATGATCGACCTGGACCGGTTCAAGAACGTCAACGACGCGCTCGGGCACGCGGTCGGCGACCGGTTGCTGGTCGAGGTGAGCGCCCGGCTGGGCAGCGTGCTGGGCGACCGCGACCTGCTCGCCCGGCTGGGCGGCGACGAGTTCGCCATCGTCACCACCCGGCTGACGGACGTCGCCGACGCCCGCGCGGTGGCGGACCGGGTGGTCCGGGCGCTGACCGAACCGGTAGCGCTGGACGGGCTGCCGCTGGACGTCGGCGGCTCGATCGGGATCGCGATGTTCCCCGAGCACGGCGAGGATTTCGCCACCCTGATGCGCCACGCCGACGTGGCGATGTACGACGCCAAACACCGCAACGACACCGTGGCCGTCTACGCCGCCGAGTCCGACCACAACTCCGCCGAGCGGCTGAGCCTGCTGGCCG
>JAEVHO010000435.1 GCA_016802835.1 Micromonospora sp. ATA32
ACCCCGTAGACAACGCTCTCCCCGTCCGTGACCTGACCGCGGGCGTCGTCCGGGACCGGTAGCCGCACCCCCTCGACGGCCAGCTCGTCGCCGTGCACCTGCCCGGTGAGGGCGGCGGGAAACCGGCTCGGGGGAGTAGTCGAGGTATTCGGGGTCGTACCCCGTAGACAACGCTCTCCCCGTCCGTGACCTGACCGCGGGCGTCGTCCGGGACCGGTAGCCGCACCCCCTCGACGGCCAGCTCGTCGCCGTGCACCCGGGCGTCGACGAGGTTCATCGGGGTGGAGCCGATGAAGCCGGCGACGAAGGTGTTGGCGGGGCGGCGGAACACCTCGGTGGGGGTACCGACCTGCCGGATCCGGCCGCCCTCCATCACCGCGATCCGGTCGGCCAGGGCGAGGGCCTCGGCCTGGTCGTGGGTGACGAAGACGGTGGTGACGCCGAGTTCGCGTTGCAGCCGCTTGAGGAAGGTCCTCGCCTCCAGCCGCAGCCGGGCGTCCAGATTGGACAGCGGCTCGTCGAGGAGGAAGACCTGCGGATGGCAGGCCATTGCCCGGGCCAGCGCGACGCGCTGCTGCTGGCCGCCGGAGAGCTGGCCGGGGCGGCGTTGCAGCAGCGCGGACAGGCCCAGCTCGTCGGCGGTCTGGGCGGCCTTGTCCTGCCGGGACGCCTTGTTGACCTTCTTGATCCGCAGCGGGTAGGCGATGTTGTCCTGCACGGTCATGTGCGGGAAGAGCGCGTAGTCCTGGAAGACCATCGCCACGTCGCGCCGCCCGGGCGGCAGCTTGGTGACGTCGCGGTCGCCGATGTGCACGGCGCCGCCGGAGGCGACCTCCAGCCCGGCGATGGTGCGCAGCAGGGTGGTCTTGCCGCAGCCGGACGGGCCGAGCAGGGCGAAGAACTCGCCGTCGGCGATCTCCAGGTCGAGGGCGTCGAGGGCGCGTACGCCGTTGGGATAGACCTTGGTCAGGTCCCGCATGGTGATGGCGGACATCAGCGCTTGATCCCTCCGTGGAAGCGGAATCCGTACCGGCTGCTGACGAAGACGAACATGAGCGCCACCGGCAGCGAGTAGAGCAGGGAGAACGTCGACAGCAACCGCAGGTCGGCCTGTCCGCCCTCGGTGTAGAGGGTGTACATGATCACCGCGGCGGGCGCCTTGTCCGGTCCGCGCAGCAGCAGGAACGGGACGAGGAAGTTGCCCCAGACGTTCGCCACCGCCCACACCCCTACGGTGGCGAGCCCGGGCCGCACCACCGGCACCACGATGTGCCGCATGATCTGCAGCGGGCTGGCGCCGAAGACCCGCGCGGACTCCTCGTACGAGGTGGGCGTCGAGTCCATGAAGTCCTTGAGGATGAAGATCGCCGCCGGGAGCAGGCCACCGGTCATGATCAGGATGACACCGAGCCGCGAGTCGATCAGGTGGAGCCGGAAGGCCAGCTCGAACAGCGGCACCATGGTGGCCGTGCCGGTCACGATCGACGAGAGCAGCAGCAGCCCGTAGAGCAGCGCGTCGCGGCCGGGCACCCGGACCCGGCTCAGCGCGTACGCGGCGAGCGCGGCGAACGTCACCACCAGCACCGCCGTGCCGGCCGCCAGATAGACCGAGTTGACCAGCGAGGTCAGCGCGTACGGGTTGTCCAGCAGGGCGCGGAAGTTGTCGAGGGTGAACTCGGGCAGCGACGTGGTGATCGTGGGGGTGCCGTCGAACGGCGCGGTGGCCAGCCACAGCAGCGGGAGCGCGAAGAAGCCGAGGACAACGCAGAGGAACACGTAGCGCCCGATCCGGGCGAGCGCGTGGCGTACCGCGGCGGTGGCGGCCGCGTCCTGGTGGTCCGTGCGGGGCGGGCGGGTCGCCGTGGTGGTCGGGGTGGTCACGGCCGCTCCTTCCGGCGGCCCAGCATGCGCAGGTAGATCAGCGCGATGACCAGGTTGATCAGCAGCATGATGAACGAGATCGCCGCGCCGAAGCCCAGCTCGCCACCGGAGAGGGCCACCTTGTAGACGTAGACCGGCAGGATCTCGGTGCGCTGCTCAGGGCCGCCCGCGGTGATCAGGAACGGCGTGAAGTCGTTGAAGGTCCAGAGGCTGATCAGCAGCAGGTTGGTCAGCACGTGCCCGCGGATGACGGGGAACACCACGTCACGCAGCTGCTGCCAGGTCGACGCGCCGGCCAGCCGGGCGGTCTCCAGATGCGACTGCGGCACGTTCTCCAGCGCGGCGGCGTAGAGCATCATCGAGAACGCGGCGCCCCGCCAGGTGTTGAACACGATGATCGACAGCATCGGGTGGTCGAGCAGCCAGGCCGTGCCGGGCGTGCCGAGCAGCGCGTTGAGGGTGCCGCCGTCCCGGTCGAGCAGGGCGATCCAGAGGAACGCGACGACCGAGCTGGGCAGGATCCAGGCCAGCAGGACGAACGCCTCGACCACCCGGCGGACCGCGTTGCGACGGTTGCGCAGCGCGAAGGCGATGGCGAAACCGAGACCGGCCTGACCGATCACCGCCGAGCCGAGCACGAACTGCAGGGTCAGCAGCAGCGAGCTGAGGAACCGCTCATCGCCCAGTACGGTGGTGTAGTTGTGCAGGCCGACGAACTCGGGGTGGGCCGCGGCCAGGCCGGTCAACCGGTAGTTGGTGACGCCGAGGTAGATCGTCCAGGCGGCCGGCACCACGAGGAAGAGCACGATGAGCACCATGCTCGGCACGAGGAAACCGGTGGCCCGGGCCCGGCCGAGGCCGGCGGCGTCCGGGGCCGGGGAGGCGCCCGTAGCCGGGCGCTCTCCCGCGACCGTCTCGTCAGGACGAGACGTTACCCGGACCACCGACGATCCCTTCGACCTTCTTCTGGTACGCCCCGGCCGCCTCGTCGACGCTCTTGCCCGAGGCCACCGCGGCGGTCGCCTCCTGCAGCGCCACCGACACCTGCGGGTAGACCGCCAGCGGCGGCCGGTACGCGGTGAGCGGCAGCACCTTCTCGGCGACGAAGCTCAGCATCGGGTCGCCGGCGAGGACCTCCTTGTTGACGTCTGTCCGCGCCGAGATCCGCGCTTCGCCGGCGAGTTCGGCCTTGACGCCCTCCGCCGAGTGCATGAACGCCAGCAGCTCGAACGCCTGGGACGGGTACTTGGAGTTCGGGTTGAGCACCCGCACGCCGCCGCCGGACATGCTGACGAAGTCCTGCCCGCGGATGCCGGCGCCCGGCTGCTTGGCGGGGATCATCGCGTACCCGACGGTGGTGTCCCGGTCGGGCATCTTCGCGATGCCGTCCTTCGGGCTGATGACGCTGCGCCAGAAGTAGTCACCCTCGGCCAGGATGCCGATTCTGCCGGCGGCGAACTCCGCGAAGGACTTGTCGCGCCCCTTGGCCTCCTGCTGGAGCTTCGGGTCGCCCAGCCCACCGCCGTAGACCTTCGTGTAGAAGTCCAGCACGTCCTTGACCCGCTGGTTGCCGCCGGCCCACTTGCCGTCGGCCCAGATCTCGCCGCCGGTGCCGACCAGCAGCGGCAGCGCGCCCTGCATCGAGGTCGCCTCGCCCATCGCCGTGCCGGCGTTGATCTGGATCGGCGTGACGCCGGGCAGCGCCTTGAGCTTGGCGCCGGCGTCGAGGATCTCCTGCCAGCTCTTCGGCTGCCAGTCGGCGGACAGGCCGGCCTGGGCGAAGAGCTTCTTGTTGTAGTAGAGGACCCGACCGTCGGTGCCGAGCGGGATCCCGTACCGCTTGTCCTCGAACGTGCCCAGACCCTGCACGCTGTCGGGGATCTGCGACCAGCCCTCCCACTTGTCGGCCTGGTCGCCGGCCACCTCGGACAGCGGCTTCAGGTATCCGGCCTGGACGAACTCGCCCACCCAGATGCCGTCGACCGCCATCACGTCGGCGCCGCCCTTGGAACGCAGGTCCAGGGAAAGCTTGGTCTTGTACTGCTCGTCGTCGACGCCGCTGGGCAGGAACGTCACCTTGGCGGTGACGCCCTTGGCCTTCTGGGCCTCGACGAACCGGGGGATGACCCACTTCTCGATCCACTCGGCGCCGGCGGAGTTCTTGCCGCCGGCGATCGAGTTGGCGGTGATGGTGAGGGTGATGTTCTTGGCATCCTTGCCGGCGGGCTCGGAGGAGCCGCCGCAGGCCGTGGCGGTGAGGGTGATCGCGGTGAGTGCGGCGAGCACGCCCGTGGCGTGTCTCGGCTTGGCTGACATGGGCAGCTTCCCTTCGCAAGGAGCGACTTCGAAGAGACTCGCGGGGCGCCCGCCGGCCGCTGGTCCATACCGGCGGTGCTTAGCGGCCACAATGTCATGACAGCCTGACGACGTAAATACCTGTCACTGAAATGAGCGTGAAACACGAGCGGTCAGCGCTCGGCGACCGTCACCTCGAGCGAGTAGCGGGTGGCCCGGTAGATGTGCGACCCGTGCTCCACGTGGCGGTCCTGGTCGTCGTACGCGGTGCGGGTCATGGTCAGCAGCGGCGCCCCCCGCCGCTCGCCGAGCATCTGCGCCTCCGCCGCGGTGGTCGCCCGGGCGCCGATGCGCT
>JAEVHO010000436.1 GCA_016802835.1 Micromonospora sp. ATA32
GGTCAGGCCCGGACCGACGGGGGGCGGTCCGGCCCCCGTTCCCGGCGGTACCCGGTCCCGGGGCGCTGCCCGGCAGCGGGGTCTCCTGGTTGTCCCGTGCTCGCCCGCGACGCTGCCGGAGCACCAGCCCGAGCAGCAGGACGATGACCACGGCCATCGACTCCAACAGCAGGAACAGCCACTGCGGGACGGCCTGGTCGCCTTCGACCGATGCCGGCTTGCCGAGCCAGCGCAGGTCGCCGTGGATCTCGAAGGCCTGGCGCGCCACGGTGGCGTGCACCGTCCAGTCACCCACCCCGCAGCTCGGCGCGGTAGTAAGCGGCGTCCGGGATCCTCGGACCGGGCGGGTGGGCCGCCACGGGGACGGGCGGTGGCGCGACCATGGACCCGGCGACGAGCCCGGACAGGGCCACACCCCGGACGACAGTCCATCGACCTCTGGTCATCTCCCGATTCTGGCCAGTTCCGGCGGCGCCCGGTCCGGACATGAACGAACTGTCATCCTGCGGCCGAACACGAGCCGGTCGAGGACCGTTCCTGCTAGACAGGGTTCATGGCCAGACGGTGGATGTGCCGGGCCTCTCGTCGTGCGGCGACACCGGTCCGCGCCGGCCAGGTGCTGCGGCGGCCGGGTGCCGCTCTGGTCGTCGCGATCGCCGTCGTCGCGCTGAGCGCCGGCTGCGACCGCCCCGCCCCAACGCGCCCCATGCCGGCTCCGACCGCCAGCGAACCGCTCGCCCCGGCGGGGTTCGTCGTGCTGTCCGACGTCGATCCCAGCATCCGTACCGACATCCGGTACGCCGGCCCGCACAACTTCGTCGGCCGGCCGATCGCCGGCTACCGCGAGCCACTGTGCGTGCTCACCTGGGCGGCGGCCGACGCACTGCACCGGGTGCAGACCGCCGCCCTGGCCCTCAACCGGACCATCAAGGTGTACGACTGCTACCGCCCCCAGCGGGCGGTGGACGACTTCGTCGCCTGGGCGAAGCAACCGGGCGAGCAGCAGATGAAGGGCGAGTTCTACCCGCGGGTCGAGAAGTCCCGGCTGTTCGACGAGGGCTACATCGGCGAACCCACCGCGCACAGCCGGGGCAGCACGCTGGACCTGACTCTGGTCGCCGTGCCGCCGCCGGTCCAGCCGTCGTACACCCCGGGGCAGCCGCTGGTCCCCTGCACCGCGCCGGTGGGCCAGCGGTTCCCGGACAACAGCGTCGACATGGGCACCGGGTTCGACTGCTTCGACCCGCTGGCGCACACCGCCGACCCGGCGGTCACCGGCGCCGCGCGGGACAACCGGATGCTGCTCAAGCGGCTGATGGCCGACGCCGGCTTCACCAACTACCCCCGCGAGTGGTGGCACTACAGCTACGCACCCGAGCCGTACCCGGACACCTTCTTCGACTTCCCGGTCGCCCGTTCGGCGGTGACGCCAGGCTGAGCGCCGTGGTGCGGAGGCGCGGTCCGGCGAGGCGGGTCGCGCGCCCAGCCGGCGCGCGAGGCCGCGCGACGGGACCGGGGCGCCACCCGACGACGGTCAGGTGACGCCCCGGTCGACGAGGACCCGCGACGGTACGGAGCCGTCCGGTCAGAGGATGCCGCGGGCGGCGAAGGCCGAGCTGGTCGCCGACGCGGCGGATGCCCCGTACAGCCGCTGCGCGGCGTCGACCGTGGCGAGCGCCGCGTCCCGGAACGAGGTGTCCGGGGCGAACGCGAACTGTGCCTCGATGATCAGCGTGCTGGCCCGCCGGTCGCCCAGCGCGGTCCGGATGTCCCACAGCGCCCGGGACCAGATCTCCCCGTCCGCGTGCACCTCACCCCGCATGTCCTGCGGGTAGACCTTGGTGCCGTCGAGCCGGCGCAGGCAGTGCGGGGTGCGACTGGTGTAGGAGACCGAGTCCCAGTCGGCGACGCACGCCTCCGGGGTACGGGTCGGCGTGCCGGTGGCCCAGCTGGTCACCGCGACGGCGAGGTAGTCGCCGAAGGCCTCGCCGATCGAGCCGGACTCCAGGTTGGTGCCGAAGCCGGGAACCTGGCCGTCCTGCACCGAGTGTCCGTACTCGTGGACGATCACCTCGGCGTCCTCGGCGTCGTCCACGCCGCCCTTGCCGAGCGTGATGTTGGCCTTGTCGTCGCGGAAGAACGAGTTGTCGCCGCCGTACTGGTCGATGCGCAGCTCGATCTGCCGCTGGTTGACCGGTCGCAGCGTGCTGCCGAAGCCCAGCGACTGCAGGTACGCCTGCGCCGTGTTCACCCAGTGGTAGCCCATGACCTGCTCGAACTGGTCGGCGTCGCGATGCCAGGCCGGGAACACGCCGTTCACCGCGCGGGCCGGCGTGCCGGTCTTGCTCTTGACCACGACGTACGGGCCGGTGAGGGTGCCCGAGCCGTCGAGGTTGGTCAGCGTGACCGACCGGTACGCGCCGGCCAGGGCCGGGTAGTCGGCGTCCTTCTGGTCGGTCAGCGTCTGGTCGCCGAGCTGCTGCACGGGGTTGGGGGCGAAGACGGTCGCGGTGGCGGTGTGGTCGTAGGTTTCGCCGGCGGCCTGGACGGTCGTGCCGCCGGCGACCAGCGTCGCGGTGACCGCCGAGGCGACCAGCGCGGTACGGGCGAGATGGGGATGCATGGGGGAGGTCCTTCCCGGTTGGACAGGTTGGCTGAGACTAGGCTTCCCGCCGACCCGTGCCAACCCTCGACGAGTGGCGGGTCCTGCCGGCTCGTCGACCCCCGGAAGGACCAGCTGTGACCACCGAACGGATCGGCCCGCCCCTGCTCGCCGGTGAGCGTGAGACCCTGCGCGCCTTCCTCGACTTCCACCGCGCCACGCTCGCGACGAAGTGCGACGGCCTCACCGACGAGGAGCTGCGCCGGCGGTCCAGCCCGCCCTCGACGTTGTCGTTGCTCGGCCTGGTCCGGCACATGGCCGAGGTGGAGCGGGCCTGGTTCCGTCGGGTGATCAACGGTGAGGACATCCCGCTGGTCTGGTCGGACTCCGGCGACTACCAGGAGGCGTACGACGCCAGCGGGTCCACCCGCTCGGAGGCGTTCGACGCCTGGCAGCGGGAGGTCGAGCACGCCCGCCGCATCGAGCGGGAGGCGGAGTCGCTCGACGTCACCGGTCACCAGGTCAGGTGGGGTGAGGACGTGTCGCTGCGGCTGGTGATGCTGCACATGATGCACGAGTACGCCCGGCACAACGGGCACGCCGACTTCCTGCGCGAGGCCATCGACGGCGCGGTCGGCGTCTGACCGGCGGGCCGCCGGGCCTGGTCAGTCCCGGCCGGCCCCGCGCAGTGGCAGCCAGGCGAGGAGGTCCTGGATCTTCGCGTCCCAGTACTCCCAGTCGTGGGAGCCCGGGGAGAAGTCGACGGTGACGGGGACGTCCCGCCGCCGCGCCGTCTCGACGAACCGGGTGTTGTCCTCGTAGAGGAAATCCTCGGTGCCGCAGCCGACGTAGAGGGCGGGCAGGCCGTCGCCGGCCCGCTCCAGCAGGGCGATCGTGTCGTCGTCGGTGCCCGGCACCTGTTGGTCGCCGAAGACGGTGTGCCAGACGGCCGGGTCGACGGGGCTCGTCGGGTGGTCGCGCCGGTTGGCGACGTCGAGGGCACCGGAGAGGCTGGCGGCGGCCGCGAACCGGCCCGGGTCGCGCAGTGCCCACTTGACCGCGCCGTAGCCGCCCATCGACAGCCCGGCGACGAAGGTGTCCGCCCGCCGGTCCGACAGCCGGAAGAACGACCGGCAGATCTCGGGCAGTTCGGCGCTGAGGAAGGTCCAGTACCGGTTGCCGTGCTCCTCGTCGGTGTAGAAGCTGCGGCCTGCGTTGGGCATCACCACGGCCAGGCCCAGCGGCGCGACGTACCGCTCGATGGAGGTGCGGCGCAGCCAGATGGTGTCGTCGTCGGTGAGGCCGTGCAGCAGGTACAGCACGGGCGGGTCCCCGGCCTGCTGGGCGCCGGCCATGCCGATCTGGGACGACGTCCGCTGCGGCAGGATCACCGTCATCGAGGTGTTGAGGCCGAGCGCCTTGGAGAAGAAGTCACACCGCACCAGCGCCATGGGCGTGGATCGTACCGAAGGGGCACGGTCGTCCCGGCCCGTAGCGGGCGCCGGGAGGGGCGCCCGCGACGGCGGTCAGGGCCGGGATCCCCTCCGGCGCAGGCCGACCACGGCGGCGAGCCCGGTGAGCAGGGACGCGACGACCCCGGCGGTGAGGTCCGCGCCGATCCCGGCGGTGTCGCCGAGCGCGGCCCGGGCCACGACCGGCAGCGTCAACATGACCGCGGCCAGGCCGAACACCGCCACCCCGACCAGCGACAGCGGCGCCATCGGCGGCGCCCACCGCGCCGAACGCAGCGGGCCGACCCGCCGGGCGATCGCGTACGCCGGAGCCCGGTGAGCAGGGACGCGACGACCCCGGCGGTGAGGTCCGCGCCGATCCCGGCGGTGTCGCCGAGCGCGGCCCGGGCCACGACCGGCAGCGTCAA
>JAEVHO010000437.1 GCA_016802835.1 Micromonospora sp. ATA32
GCGCCGCCACGCGTTGACCTCCACCACACACGCCCACACATCACCGGCGGAGCGCAGCAACCCGAAACACCGCCGCCGCTGCCCGCGCGTCACCCGCAACCCGACACGGGCCGTGCGGTGCACGACCCGCGGCGCGGCCGGATCCCGACGGCGAGGCACGCATCGAAGCCAACACCACCCCTACGACACTTTCCCAACCCCGACCAACCCGGCCAACGTTCGTGGACACCGCACTAGCCGGACCGCACCCCGCTCACGCCCGGGTGATCGCGTTGGCGTGGATCGCCTCGCTCAGGTAGCCCGCCAGGCCCGGCGCCATGTTCTCGTAGGTCTCGGTGAACCGCGGGTCGGCCAGGTACATGTCGGCCAGCCCGGTGTGGATCTCGTACGTGCACTCGTAGAACCAGCGGCTGATGATCTGCCGGTGCTCCTCGGCCAGCTCCATCGCCTCCGGGCCGTCGGCCGGCGCGCCGGATGCCATGGCGGCCACGAGCCGCCGTCCCCAGTCCTCGTTCTCCGCCTTGATCCGCAGCCAGTCCTCCTTGCTGTGCTGGGCCGCGCGCCGGTTCGACTCCCGGTAGGCATCGGTGCCGCCCCAGCGGCGCTCGGCCTCCTCGGCGTGTGCGTCCGGGTCGAAGTCGCCGAAGACCTCGAACCGCTCCTGCGGGGTCAGTGGGATGTTCATCTTGCTCGCCTCCATCGCGAACTCGATCGCCGTGACCATCTCCTGCAGGCGCTTGATCCGTACGGTCAGCAGCTCGTGCTGCCGGCGCAGGTGCGCCGCCGGGTCCACCCCGGGCTCGTCGAGGATCGCGGCGATCTCTTCCAGCGGGAACCCGAGCTCCCGGTAGTAGCGGATGTGCTGCAGCCGCTCCAGGTCCGCCTCGTCGTACCGGCGGTAGCCGGCCGTGCTGCGCCCGCGGGGCGAGAGCAGACCGATCTCGTCGTAGTGGTGCAGCGTCCGCACCGTCACCCCGGCGGCCTTCGCCACCTGTCCCACCGTGTAGGCCATGGGTTTCCCTCCCTTCCGGAAACCAGGCTGCCGCCTGCCGCTACGTGAGGGTCAAGCTCCATTCTGCGACCCGCGACACGTCGACCGGTGACCGTCCGGCGACGGCCGGCGCGCGGCGGCCGGCCGCGCCGCGGGGTCAGGCGCTCTGCGGCGGCGGGGGTCAGCGCGGTACGCAGCTGCGCCAGCCCGCGGGGCGGCCGTACCGGTAGCCCTGCCCCTGCACGCAGCCGATCGCCGCGACGGCCTCGTGCTGCCGCTCGGTCTCCACGCCCTCGGCGACCACCGACAGGTCGAACGCGGCGGCCAGCCGGGTGACCATCTCCACCGTCGCGTACGCCCGGGCGTCCTCGCCGAGCCGGGCCACGAACGACTGGTCGATCTTCAGTTCGGTGGCCGGGATGCGGTGCAGGTAGCTCAGCGAGGAGTAGCCGGTGCCGAAGTCGTCGATGGCGATCCGGATGCCCAGCTCGCGTAGCTGGCGGAGCTGGTCGAGCACCGCGTCGCTGCCCTCGATCAGCGCCGACTCGGTCAGCTCCAGGGTCAGCGCGCGCGGCGCAGGCCGGCGCTGGCGGTGGCCGCGGTGACGGTGGCGATCAGGTCGGGCCGGCGCAGGTGCGCGGCGGCGATGTTGACCGCCACGGTGGCGTGCGGCGCCCGGTCCCGCCAGGTGGCGGCGGCCCGGCACGCCTCGTGGATGACCCAGCGGTCGATCGGCAGGATCAGCCCGGTCTCCTCGGCCAGCGGGAGGAACTTCGCCGGGGGCAGCACGCCCAGCCGGGGGTGCCGCCAGCGGACCAGGGCCTCGGCGCTGAGGATCGCGCCGGTGGCCAGGTCGACGATCGGCTGGAACTCCAGGTGCAGCTGCCCCTCGTCGACGGCGCGACGCAGGTCGGCGATCAGCTCGGCCCGGGTCACCGCCGACTCCCGCAGCGCCGCCGTGCAGGTGCGGTACGCGGACTTGCCGGCGGCCTTGGCCGCGTACATGGCGATGTCCGCGTCGCGCAGCAGGTCGGTGTGCGAGGTGTGCTGCGGCCCGTACTCGGCGATACCGATGCTGGCCGACGGGTACACGCCGACGTCCTCCTCACCGGATGAGGGTTGCAGGGCGGTGAGCAGCCGTTCGGCGAGCCGTTCCGGTGGCACCTGCCGGTCGCCGTCGACCAGGACCGCGAACTCGTCGCCGCCGAGCCGGGCGATGGTGCCGTCGTCGTCGACGGCGGCCCGCATCCGGACCGCGAGGCTGGCCAGCAGGGTGTCGCCGGTGGCGTGTCCGAACCGGTCGTTGACCTGCTTGAAGCCGTCCAGGTCGAGCAGCAGGACCGCGACCGGGGACCGGTCGCGCAGCGCCCGGCGCAGCCGCCGGTTGAACATCAGCCGGTTGGGCAGGCCGGTGAGCTGGTCCTGGTAGGCCAGCCGGCGCAGCCGGGCGACCAGTCGCAGGTTCTCGTTGGCGGCCAGCCCCTGGCGCAGCGCCAGGATGCCGAGCAGCGTCATCATCGCGATGAAGATCAGGTGTGGGGTCTGCCCGTTGGAACGGCGGGCCAGCACGACCGCGACGATCGCCCCACCGACCGGCAGGTAGGGCAGCGCGACGCGCCACCACGGCGGCAGCGGCGACTCGGCGGCTTCGTCCCGGCCGTCGCAGGCGGGCGGCGGCGGATACCGGCTGGCGGCCCCGATCAGCAGGTAGCTCAGCGGCCAGCAGACGTCGACCGGGTCGCCGGGCGCGTAGTTGCCGTGCGCGAAGAGCGAGACGTAGAGGGCGTCGGCGCGGCCCGGACGGCGAGGCTGGCGCCGATGATGGTCATCGGCCGCCACACCGGGCGGGCCGGGCCGGCGACCGCGACCAGGATGGTCAGCTGCATCAGGTCGAGCATCGGGTAGAGCAGGCCGAGGGTGCGCAGCGGATCGGCGAGGTCGGCGGCGGCGATGTCCCGGAACACCACCACCCAGCCGATCGGGATCAGGGCGAGCGCGACGATCACTCCGTCGAGGACCATGCGGGCCCGGCCGACCGCGCTGCGCGGCGCGGACAGCGAGCAGAGCAGGGCGGCGGTGCCGGTGACGAGGCCGGCGGTGAAGATCGCCCCGATCAGCGGCGTGTGCGGCAGGTCCCCGCCGTCCAGCCGCCCCACGGTCCACAGTGACCGGCCGAGCGCGGCCAGCGCCATGGTCGTGGCGAGCAGAATCCAGAACCGGCGCAGCGGTGCCGGGTGCCGGCGGGCCGTGCCGACGCAGGCGACGGCGGCCCAGCCGGCCACGGTGACCGCGCCGAGGTCGCTGACCAGGGCCGCGCCGGGCAGCGCGGCCACCAACCAGATCGCTTCGACGAGTACGACCACCGCGGCGGCGGTCAGCCCCACACGACCGGACCACGCCGATCGGCCCGGCGTCAGGGCGGCCGGGCTCACGTCAGGGGGCATTACAGCGATCGCTCCGGCTCTCTCCCTGCGCGCACCTCGACGGTGAGGACCGGCCACGGACGGCAAACGCGGCAAGCGTAGCCATCGACCGGACCTGCCGCCAGCGTCGATCGGCGCCGGCCGAAACCCGACACTCAGGACGGTGACGTGGCTTCCTGCTGGTAGAGGCTCACCAGCACCCCGTAGCGCGGCGAGTCGTCGCCGGCCCCCTCGGCGGTCTCGGCGAGCTCGTCCAGCGCGGCGCGCAGCCGGACGCCCCTGGCCGGGCCGAGATTCCGTGCCGGTGGACAGGCGTTGAGCGCGCTCGGCTGAGGCCCTACCGGGTGCTCTTGAGTTTCTGGTGGAGCTGCCCAGGGTCACGGACGAAGTCCACCCGCTTGTCCCGGGCTCGGGAGAAATCGTCGATCATGCGCTGCACCTCGCCGGGGGTCGCGCGGTTTCCCGGGGGCGTACGCGGACAAACGCCCCCGCTCCCTGCCCGACCTGTCGTGACCCGGGGTCGACGCGAGGGCGGGACGGGTACTCCGCGCCGGCCCCGGTGGTGGCTCCTGCACGGCGACGTTGTCGACGTCGCCGGTCAGCGGCGGGCCAGCAGGTACCCGCGGCGCGTGTCGGCCTCCTGCGGGTAGTTCGTCCGCTCCAGGCGCGCCTCCACGGCGAACCCGGCGCTCGTCAACGCCTCGACGACGGCCTCCACCTCGAAGAAGCGGAAATCCACATCGACGTCGTGGCCCCACCACTCGGCCAGGTGCCGCACCTCGGCGCCGACGTGGAACGCGACCAGGAGCAGGCCGGACGGACGCAGCACCCGGCGCATCTCGACGAAGGCGGGTCGCAGCTCGGCGGGCTGAAGGTGGATCACCGAGTAGAGCGCGACGGCGGCGGCGAACTCGGCGTCCGCCGCGGGCAGGTGCAGCAGGTCCGTTACCTTTCAGTGAGCAAGCGTGACTCCTGATTGGCAGTCGTCCGTTGCCGGGCGACGTTGACCGGATGAACCGGTCTAGACGCTTCACGGCCCGCCGCCCCGCCTGCGCATGCAGGT
>JAEVHO010000438.1 GCA_016802835.1 Micromonospora sp. ATA32
GGCGTTGATGGGCGAGGACGCACCCCCCTTCTGATCAGGAAACTGATCGCCGCCGACGCCACCGGCTGGAGACGGCCGGTATGCGACCCTGCCGATGTCAGTGCGTTCGGATAGCTGCCGGGCGCATCGCGTCACCCGTGGCTGGGCGTCGACGAAGGTCACGTGTACTGATCTGCCGCAGACCGAGCGGTTGAGGTGCGCGGCTGGATCGCCGGGCGTCGCCGGCTCGTACGGCGTCTGGCCGCCACCGTGGATGGCGCTGGCGATTGTCAGAGGCCCGTGGTCGTGGACGACGCTCGCCGCAACCGGCACGTGCACGAGGAGTCCGACATGCCGGCCCGACGTCGAGACCGTCCTGAGCATCGAGGTCCTGCCCCCGACGGTCCGCCGAGCGACCGCGCGCCGGCAGCCCGGCGAGTCGGGCTGGCCCACAGGCAGAGGCTGCGGCAACGGCGCAGCGATAGCCTGCCGTCATGACGAGCGCCGAACTGGATGAGTTGATCGTCGCGGACGCCGACGCGCTGCGCGCGTGGTTGTCGGCCAACCACGCCACGTCGCCCGGTGTCTGGCTCGCCCTGACCAAGAAGGGCGGCACAGTCACGACGCTGACCTGGCAGCGGGCGGTCGACGAGGCCCTGTGTTTCGGCTGGATCGACGGGCAGGCCCGTAAACGGGATCAGGAAACCTCCTGGATCCGGTTCACCCCTCGCAGGCCCCGCAGTTCCTGGTCACAACGCAACGTCGCCCACGTGGCCCGGCTGGAGGCGCAGGGGCGAATGCTGCCCTCAGGCCGCGTCGCGGTAGAAGCCGCGAAGGCGGACGGGCGGTGGGCGGCCGCCTACGCCCCGCCGTCGGAAGCCGAGGTGCCGGCTGACCTACTCGCCGCCATCGCTGCCGACCCCGCCGCCCAGGCCATGTTCGACGTACTCACCAAAACCAACCGGTTCGCTCTCATCTACCGCGTCAATGCCGTCAAACGGGCGCAGAACCGCGAGCGGAAGATCGGCGAGTTCGTTGCCATGCTGGCCCGTCACGAGACGATTTACCCGCAGAAGGCCAAGCCTCCGAACTCGCCGTAATCGGCATCTTCATGATCATGTGCACTCATCTGCCGCGTTCGGCTCGCCCGTACGGAAGGTCATTCCGCTGCGCCCCGGCCGCGGCACTCACGTCGGGCGCGGACGTCTCGGTCACCGTGCGCTTGGACGCCAAGGTCAAGACCGCGATCTCCTCGATCCCGGAGGACGCCTGGACCACGATGGAGTACACCGACGCCGTCTACGACGAACAGACCAGCCGTTTCTCCCGCTCGATGTCACATCTGCGGCCCGGCCGGTGTCTCCATGGCGTGACGACCTACCAACCCGTCGGCACAGCCACCGACACAGGAGGAGACATGGAGCACACGACCCGGATCCCCCCGGCCGAGATCACCGGCGTCAAGGGAGCACTGATCAAGCGGATGATCGAGAAGAAACTGGGCAAGGTGCCGACGGCGGTGGGCGTCTACTGGCACAACCCCAAGGTGCTGTTCGCCAGCTTCGGCCTTGGCGGCAAGCTGCAGAAGTGGGACGCCTGCGACGAGAACCTGAAGTCGTTCGCCCACATGGCGGTCGCGTCGCTAGTCGGCTGCACGTGGTGCCTGGACTTCAACTACTTCGAGACCCGCAACAAGGGGCTCGACGTGGAGAAGGCGCGCGAGATCCCGCGGTGGCGGGAGGCGGACGTCTTCACTCCGCTGGAGCGGGACGTCCTGGAGTACGCCGAGGCGATGAGCCAGACACCGCCGACCGTGACCGACGAGCTGGTGGACCGGCTGCACGCCGAGCTGGGACCTCCCGCCGTGGTCGAGCTCACCTCGGTGATCGCATTCGCGAACATGAGCACGCGTGGCAACGTGGCGCTCGGCATCGAGTCCGACGGCTTCGCCGCCGCGTGCGGCTTAAAGCCGCTGGCGGAGCGACCGGGAATAGCGTCCGAGTCATGAGCGAGGACCCCTTCGTCGCCCACCGCAGCCTGCTGTTCACCGTCGCTTACGAGATGCTCGGCTCGGTCGCCGACGCCGAGGACGTGGTGCAGGAGACCTGGCTGCGGTGGGCAGGTGTGGGCGACGCCGAGCGCTGCGAGGTCCGGGACCCCCGGGCGTACCTCGTGCGGATCGTGACCCGGCTCTGCCTCAACCGGCTGCGCACGCTCGCGCGGCAGCGCGAGGAGTACGTGGGCGAGTGGCTGCCCGAGCCCCTGCTGACCAGCCCGGACGTCGCCGAGGACGTCGAGCTCGCGGAGAGCGTGTCGATCGCCATGCTGGCGGTACTCGAGACGCTGCTACCGACGGAGCGCGCGGTCTTCGTGCTCCGCGAGGTCTTCGACGTGCCGTACGACGAGATCGCCGAGGCGCTGGACAAGTCGCCGGCGGCGGTGCGCCAGATCGCGACGCGGGCCCGCAAGCACGTGGCGGCGCGCCGGCCGCGGATGTCGGTGAGCCGCACCGAGCAGGAGCAGGTGGTCGAGCGGTTCCTCGCCGCGCTGACCACCGGCGACGTGCCCGGACTGCTCGAGGTGCTGGCTCCCGACGTACTCGTCGTGGGCGACGGCGGCGGCCTGGCCCCGACAATCCCGAAGCCGGTCCGCGGGGCCGCGAAGCTCGCCCCGGTGATGGCCCGCTTCGCCGAGGTCGCGCCGGGCGCCAGGGCTTTCATCGTCGACCTCAACGGCGGCATCGCGGCGCGCATCGACCCCGGCGGCGAGAACGACACGGCCGTGTCGTTCGTCATCGAGGACGGCCGGATCACCCAGATCTACGCGATCCGCAACCCGCACAAGCTCGAGCGGCTGGGCGAGGTGGCCGAGCTTCGACGGTGAGTCTAGGCTACGCATGCTCGCATCTGCCGCCGAGCGAGCGCCAGTGCGGACGAGGCACCGTTGCCGGTGGAGGTGCTGTCGCGAGGTCACGTGCGGCCGCTGGGCGTGCCGAGATCGGTGTGCCCGCGGGCTAGTCGGCGCGGTCGAGGGTGAGTTCGCTGTCGGTCGGCTTCGTGCACCACGCAGCCTGAAGTTGTGGATGCCCCGCCATGTCGGTTCGCATCTGAGCCAGCGCGGCGCGTCGATGGGGGCCGATAGGAGCGAAATTGAAGCCGGTGTCCTGCTCAGGCAGGGCGTCGATGCCCGCGAGATCAGGCTCGTCATCAAAGCGCATCTCAAGGCTCACCTGCCAGTACTCGGGATCGGCGCAGGGGCCGTCTCGGTCATCAACGCCGACGATGGCCAGCTGCCGGGTGAACGCCAGCGACGGGCGGTAGCCGTTCCAGGAGTAGCGGCCCCACTGGACGATGAAGCCGTCAGCGTCAGAGTCGGGGTCCAGGTCGACGCCATCGATCTCTACCTGCAAGAACTCACTAAAAGCCTGCCAGGCTGCGTCAACGTCGACGACGTCGGCGGCGGCATCAAGACCATGACTTCTCAGGTACTGGGCGAATACCTCGGCGCTTGACCGCCACGGAACGGGCATGGCAGTCATTGTCCGAGAGATCCAACGCTGCGCCGGCGCCCTGCGCGGATCTGCCGCGATGCGCGCGCCCGGCAGCGTCACGAGCGGCTGCGCTGATCGGTGTCCGGTCATGCCGATGAGCGTTGCGACACGAGGTCGCACGTGTTGAGTGAGTACGTCGATTGGAGGTTCGGGTAGATGCCCGAGACGTAGCTCCCGGTCAGTGTTCGAGACCGGTCCCCGCCTTGACGTGCGTGGCCAGTAATGGCTGGGTGCGAAGCTCAAGGAGAAGCCCAAGGACGCCCGCTCCGACTGGGGGTCACAGGTGAGGGGAAGCGCCGGAAGGGTGAACGTAGTGAACCCTCGTTGATGCCTCGTTACGGCAATTCTCCGGGTCGGATCGTGGTGCCGGGGAGATAAAGAGGCTAGCCGCTGGAAGTCGGCAGACGACGGCCGAGGACGCTCCTACGGTCGTGTGGACACCGTCGCCTCCGGGGTGCAGAGGGCACCCGACCCGGCCGCATCTCACGCGTGCGGAACGTGGAAACCCCGTCAAGGTCCACGACGCCCTCGGGCGTGGTGGTAGGCCGACCGTAAGGGGAGCAGAACACTCCGTGGCGGGAACAGGACGCCCAAGAAGCGAATGCCGGCGGCCGAAAGGCGGCAGGAAAGCGGGAGCGTCATGGCCGGTCCTCCAACCGGTCGCTCTCGCATAACTGGCCGGATACCGGGCCTGGTGCCCGGCCGCGAAAGCGGGCTGACGTGTGGCGGGTGAGCCTTTGACGACGAAGCACCGAACCCACCCGAACCGAAGGACAAGTTAGACGCGATGACAGCTTTGGCTCTCGATGTTGCGATGGCGGCTGCCGGAGCGAACGGACCTGAGGACGTGATCCCCCAGTGGGACGCCATCAGCTGGCGGCGCCACGAGGACAACGTACGGCGGCTACGGGGCGGGATCTTCAAGGCGACGAAGGACG
>JAEVHO010000439.1 GCA_016802835.1 Micromonospora sp. ATA32
CCGCGGTGTCCGCGTCGGAGACCGGCGTCAGGTCGGGCTTCGACTCGACCCGCAGGTCGAGCGCGCGGAACCGGGCCATCGAGATGGCGTCTGCCCGGTCGGCGAGCTGGTGGGCGAGAGCGAGGTCGTCGGCGTACCCGGTCATGCCGGAAACGGTAGCGACGACCGCCGGGTCACGATCCGGCGGGCCGGTCGGCGCGCCGGCCTTCCGCCCGCGACGGCGCGGCTCGCAGGCTCACTCCGCGCGCTCGCCGGGACCGCGGTGTTCGGGCTCGCCGCGCGAGTCGCCCTCCCCGGACCGGGAGGCCAGCAACCGACGGTACGACGCCAGCCGGCGCGGGTCCGCCTTGCCGGCGGCCACCCAGGTGTCCAGCGCGCAGTTGGCCTCCTCGGCCGTGTGCTGGCAGTTGGCCGGGCAGTCGACCGTCCCCTCGACCAGGTCCGGGAAGCCGTGCAGCAGGCTGTCCGCCGAGACGTGCGCCAGCCCGAAGCTGCGGATCCCCGGGGTGTCGATGATCCAGCCGGGATCGGTGCGGACCCCCGGCACCGCCGGCAGCCGCAGCGCCACCGCGCTGGTCGAGGTGTGCCGGCCCCGGCCGATGGCGCTGACCGTGCCGACCGCCCGGGCGGCGTCCGGCACCAGCCGGTTGACCAGGGTCGACTTGCCCACCCCGGAGTGGCCGACCATGACCGAGACCCGACCGCCGAGCAGGACGCGCAGCGCGTCGAGGTCGGAGTCCGGCCGGATCAGCACGTACGGCAGCTCCAGCTCGGCGTAGTAGCCGAGCACCTCCTCCGGGCCGGCGAGGTCGGCCTTGGTCAGGCAGAGCAGCGGCTCGATGTCCGCGTCGTACGCGGCCACCAGGCAGCGGTCGATGAACCCGGTGCGCGGCGGCGGATCCGCCAGCGCGCTGACGATCACCAGCTGGTCGGCGTTGGCCACCACGACCCGCTCCAACCGCCCCTCGGCGGTGGTCTCGTCGTCGTCGGCGGTGCGCCGGAGCACCGACGTCCGCTCGGCGATCCGGACGATCCGGGCGAGCGCGCCCTCGGCGCCCGAGGTGCGCCGACCAGCCCGACCCGGTCGCCGACCACCACCGACTTGCGGCCCAGCTCGCGGGCCCGCATCGCGGTGATCGTCGGCAGCTCCGCCCCGGCGGCGCCCTGCTCCGCGCCGGCCAGCACGCAGGTGTAGCGGCCCCGGTCCACCGCGATCACGAAGCCGTCCACCGCGTCGGCGTGCCGGGGCCGGGTACGGGTGCGTGGACGCGAGGAACGGCCGGGTCGGACCCGTACGTCGTCCTCGTCGTACTCCCGCCGTTTGGTCGCCAGGACCGCGCCCCCTGTCGTGTCAGCTCTTGCCGGTCACCATCGCTGACCATAGTGCCGGGAACTCGGGCATGGTTTTCGAGGTACACGCCACGTCGTCCACCTCGATGCCCGGCACGGCGAGCCCGGCCACCGCGGCGGCGTGCGCCATCCGGTGGTCGTGGTAGGTCCGGAAGACCCCGCCGCGCAGCGGTCGGGGCCGGATCTCCAGCCCGTCGGGGGACTCGGTGATGTCCGCGCCCAGCGCGGCGAACTCGCGGGCCAGGGCGGTCAGCCGGTCGGTCTCGTGGCCGCGGATGTGGCCGACGCCGGTGAACCGGGACGGCGAGTCGGCCAGCATGGCGAGCGCGGTCAGCGCCGGGGTCAGCTCGCTGACGTCGGAGAGGTCGGCCGCCAGCCCGTGCACGGTACCGGTGCCGCGCACGGTCAGGCCGGCGGTGGAGAGGGTGACCTCGCCGCCCATCCGCTGCAGCAGGGCGCGCAGCTGCTCGACCGGCTGGCTGCTGCTGCGCGGCCAGCCCTGGAGGGTGACCTCACCGCCGGTGACCAGGGCGGCGGCGAAGAACGGGACGGCACCGGACAGGTCCGGCTCGATCTCCCAGCCGCGGCCGGTCAGCGGCCCCGGCTCGACCGCCCAGACGTCGGGCGTGGTGTCGTCGACGGCCGCGCCGGCGGCCCGGAGCATCTGCACGGTCATCCGCAGGTGCGGCGCCGAGGGCACCGGTGGACCCTCGTGCCGGACCACCACCCCCCGGTCGAAGCGCGGGGCGGCCAGCAGCAGCCCGGAGACCAGTTGGCTGGAGGCCGAGGCGTCGATCACCACCTCCCCGCCGGTCACCCGGCCGGTGCCCTGCACCACCAGCGGCAGGCTGCCGGCGCCGGTGACGTCGATGCGTACCCCGAGGGAGCGCAGCGCGCCGATCAGCGGACCGAGCGGTCGGACCCGGGCCTGCGGGTCACCGTCGAAGGTGACCCGGCCCTCGGCCAGGCCGGCGACCGGCGGCACGAACCGCATCACCGTCCCGGCGAGGCCGACATCGACGTGGGCCGGGCCGACCAGGCGGTGCGGCCGGACCAGCCAGCGCTCGTCTCGGTGATCGACACGTGCGCGCCCAGGGCCCGTAGGCAGCCGGCCATCAGTTCGGTGTCCCGGGCCCGCAGCGGCCCGGCCAGCGTCGAGGGGCCGTTGGCCAGCGCGCCCAGTACCAGGGCGCGCGCGGTCATCGACTTGGAACCGGGCAGGCGCAGCGTGGCCGCGACCGGGTCGGAGGCGGTCGGAGCGGTCCACGGCTGCGGCGGCCGGGTGGCGGTCAGGTTTCCCACGGTTACATTCTGCCGTCTCCCCTGGCCGGCGGAGCCGGCCGTCGGGTCTGCTCCCGGTTGGCGGGACAGCCGAGCGCCGTCCGGCGGGCTAGCGTGTGCCACATGTGCGGGAGGTACGCGACGACCCGGAGCGCCGGGGACCTGAGCGCGCTGTTCGAGTCGTACGACGACACGGACGGCCGGCTCGGCCCGGACCACAACGTCGCTCCGACCGATCCGGTGCCGCTGGTCCGGGTCAGCCCGGAGGGCCACCGCACGCTCTCGGTGGGCCGGTGGGGGCTGGTCCCGCACTGGTCGCGGACGCCCTCCGGTGCCGCCCGCATGATCAACGCAAGGGCCGAGACGGTGGCCACCAGCCGGGCGTACGCGGGAGCGTTCGCCCGTCGGCGCTGCCTGGTCCCGGCCGACGGCTGGTACGAGTGGGTCCGGCCGCCGGAGGGCGGCAAGCAGCCCTACTACATGACCCCGATGGACGGCTCGGTGCTCGCCTTCGCCGGCATCTGGTCGGTGTGGGGGCCGGCGGAGGCGTCGTTGCTCACCTTCAGCGTGCTCACCACCGCCGCCGTGGGCGAGCTGGCCGAGGTGCACGACCGGATGCCGCTGCTGCTGCCCCGGGAGCGCTGGGCCTCCTGGCTGGCGCCGACGCAGGAGCCGGCCGAGCTGCTCGTCCCACCGCCGCCCGCGTGGCTGGCCCGACTGGAGATCCGGCCGGTCGGCCCGGCGGTCGGCGACGTGCGCAACGACGGGCCGCAGCTGACCGCCCGGGTGCCCGCGTCGCGGATGTCCGGCGCGGAGGAAATGACGCTTTTCTGATCCCGTGCGCCGACATTGTCGCGTACTGATTTGCCAGAGTTGCGGGTGAAACGTCGCCCGGTTGTTCAGCCATATTTCCCGCACCCCCTTGTCCCGACGTCGGCAAGTGCGATAGAACACAGCGCCGGTAGTGGGTGTCGATTCGCACGGGGCGGACGACGTCCACCGGTCTTGCCGGTCCCACGGGGGAGGTGGGTGGATGACACGGGCGCGTATGCCCCGTCCGCACGAGGTGGCCGCCGCACGACGAGATCCGCGACTGCTGCGGGCCCTGCTCGAGCGACGCCAGGACGATGCGTGGCGGACCAGAGGGACCTGCCAGAGCGTGGATCCGGAGACGTTCTTTCCGGCTCCCAACGAGCCGGCCGACGCGGCGGTGGCGCTCTGCCGCAGCTGCGACGTCCAGGGGTCCTGCCTGGCCTGGGCCCTGGAGGTCGGCGACTGCCACGGCGTGTGGGGCGGCACCACGCCCCGGGAGCGGCGGGCGATGCTGGTCGCCTGGCGGGCCGAGGTCCAGCCGGATCCGGACGCCGTCGACGACGCCGGTCCGCCGGTGCGGGACCGGCTGCTCACCCTGGTGCCGCTGAGCTGAGTGCCGCCGGCTGCTCGTCGCGGGCCCGCCAGGTGCTCGATCCGGACGGCCGCCTCGACCAGGCGGTCCGCTCCTCGGTCGGGCCGGTCAGCTGTCCGTAGGCCTGGTCGCCGGGCCGGGCGGAGAATGGGCCGGTGAATCCGAGCGACGAGATCGAAACCCCGCGCGGGCCGGCCCGGGTCGGCACCGACCTGCCGGCCGGTCCGCCGACGACGCTGCTGGTGCTCGGGCACGGCGCGGGCGGCGGGGTCGACGCGCCGGACCTGCTCGCACTCCGGGACGCCGCGGTGGCCGGCGGGGTGGCGGTGGCTCGGGTCACCCAGCCCTACCGGGTGGCCGGCCGTCGCGCGCCGGCGCCAGCCGGGCAGCTCGACGAGGGCGTGGACCGCCGTCCTGGCCGTGC
>JAEVHO010000440.1 GCA_016802835.1 Micromonospora sp. ATA32
AGGGGCGTCTCCGGGGGTCAGGCGGGCGTGAAGGAGCACCACCGGAGCGGGCCGGGGGGCGACGGGGACGTTGCGGTTCGCTCCCCGGGTCGGCTCCTCCGGCGGGCCCGGCCGCCGGTGCTGGCGGGGCTGGGGGTGGAGTGAAGGTCGCCTTCGGGGTGCGGCTCCTGGCCGCGGCCTCCCGGGGCTCGCGGCGGGGCGGATCGATCGGCGGCTGCTCCTGCATATCGATGGAGGGTAGTCGCGATCGTGACCTGGCACACGATGAAAACGCGCCGGTGCCGGGGCCGTCCGAGGCCACCCCGGTAGTCGCTTTGCTGGGGATGGGTGGGGACCTGTATCCTCGGGCGCGGTGGTCTGCGGGCCACCAGGGAGACTTCGCCTAGTCTGGTCTATGGCGCCGCACTGCTAATGCGGTTGGGGTCTTAAAGCCCCTCCCGGGTTCGAATCCCGGAGTCTCCGCGCGAAGGCCGGTGTGTAGACTGGCCAAGCACCTGCGCCCGTAGCTCAATGGATAGAGCATCTGACTACGGATCAGAAGGTTAGGGGTTCGAGTCCCTTCGGGCGCACAAGATCAAGAGGCGTCTGACCTGCAAGAACAAGGGTCGGACGCCTCTTCGCTCTGTCACAGGTAGACGATTTGGTGCTCGAATGGTGCTCGTACGACGAGAATGCCCTATGTCCCGTCCGGTCCGTGGTCCGCACCGGTACGACAAGCGATGGCGGTTACATCGGTGTGGTGCGGGATCGGCGTAGAGAACGGGTTCTGGCGATGATCTTGTGGTCTGCGTGAGGCCCCGCTTGTCGTCCAATGAGGACTGTGTGCTAGTTGGGTACGGTGCGATCTTCAACAACTCCTGCCGCATCTGCGCGGTGTCGTAGTGGACCGGGTGCACGAGTCCGGCGGTGGGGTCGTCATCGAGGCGAGGTCGGAGCGGGAGCAGGCCGACTGCCCAGGCTGCGGGAGCACCTCGGCGCGGGTGCACGGCCGCTACCGGCGGCGCCTGGCCGACACCGCGCTGGCCGGCCGGCCGTGGTGATCCGCCTGCAGGTTCGCCGGTTCACCTGCGCTGAGTCCGGATGCGGGCGGGTCACGTTCGTCGAGCAGATCCCGGGCCTGACCGCGCCGCACGCCCGGTACAGTCCACCGCTTCGGGCCGCGCTGACCGCGATCGCGGTGGCTCTCGCCGGCCGGGCCGGTGCCCGCCTGGCCCGGACGTTGGGCATGCCGGTCGGGCGCGACACCCTGCTCAACCTGCTGCGCGGCACACCGACCCCACCCGCCGCTGGGATCACCGCGCTCGGCGTTGACGACTTCGCCCTGCGCAGAGGGCATGTCTACGGCACCGTGCTGCTGGACATGCACACCCGCCGGCCGGTCGACGTCCTGCCCGGCCGCGACTCCGAGCCCTTGGCGCAGTGGCTACGCGAGCACCCCGGAATTGAGATCATCTGCCGGGACCGCGCCGGCGCGTACGCCGAGGGCGCGCGCACCGGCGCGCCCGAGCGAGGCAGGTGGCCGACAGGTGGCACATCTGGCACAACGTGGGCGAGGCGGTCGACAAGACCGTGCGCTCCCATCACGCTTGCATGCGGGCGGGGCTGGCCGCCGCAGCGCAGGCCACCACGCCCGTGACACCGCAAACGGCCGCCGAGCAGCAGCCTGTTTGTGGTGTCCCCGGTGGACCGCCAGCGGATAGTGACCCCGCGCCCGAGGGGATGCGTGACGTCTGTGGACGCGAACGGTCCCTGGTCGTGCGCACCCGTCAGCGCTACGCCGCCGTGCAGCAGTTGCTGGCCGAGGGGGCCTCGCTGTCGGTGATCAGCCGCCAACTCGACCTGGACCGGACGACCGTGCGCCGCTTCGCCCGCGCCACCAGCCTCGACGAACTGCTGGTCAAGGCCGTCAACCGGACCAGCCTGCTCGACGGGTTCACCGCCCACCTGACCGCCCGGTTCACCGCTGGCGTCACCGACGCCGTCACACTGCACGTCGAACTGCAAGCGATGGGGTTCACCGGCAGCGTGCAGACCGTGCGCCGCTGGCTGCACCCGCTGCGGACAGCCACGCCATCCGCACCACCACCGGTGCGACCGGCCATCCCGAAACCCCGCCACATCACCCGATGGATCATGACCGACCCTCAGCGTCTTGACCCGGACGAACGCGCCCAGCTCACCGACGTGCTGGCCTGCTGCCCCGAACTGCAGGCCACCGCCGGCCACGTGCGCGACTTCGCCGACCTGATGCACAAGCACCACGGCGAGCGGCTGCTCGAATGGATGCAGCGAGTGGACGCCGACAACCTGCCCGCGCTGCACTCCCTGATCACCGGCCTACGCCGCGACCTCGACGCCGTCACCGCCGGAATGACCCTGCCGTGGAGTTCCGGCCCGGTCGAGGGCAACGTCAACCGCATCAAAACGATCAAAAGGCAGATGTACGGCCGGGCCGGCTTCGACCTGCTCCGTAAGCGGATCCTCCTCGCCGCGTGACAGCAAGCCGATCACAAGATCATCGCCAGAACCCGAAGTCCTGTGACGATAGGCCGTGCAGGTACAGCAGCGGCAACACCTCGTTGATCTTCGGGGACTTGCGGCACCGCGCCGGCAGGATCGCCGAGGAAAACCGCTTCCGTTCGCCGGTGACCTCGTCGACGCGCTTGTCATTGACCCGCGGCGTGTGCACCTGCACCGCGCCGGAGGAGGTGAGCACCTGCCGCGGCTCGGCGTGGCCATTGCGCACCACCAGGCGGCGACCATCGGCGTCCAGCTGGTCAGTGTACGCGGCAATGTAGGCCGCGACCTCGGCCTCCAACGCCGCCGCGAGCATCCGCCGCGCTCCGTCACGGACGATCTCGTCGATCAACGACCCGCCGGTCGTGGTGGCCACTGGCGTCGGCTCGTCAGGGGTGACTACGGTGAGCACAGGCGTACCTTCCCGACCCGCGTTCCACCGCGGGCCTGAGACGAAACTCGGACACCAGCCACGGATGCGGCAGCGTTCCCGGCGAAGCCGGGAACCATGGTGAGGTGGGCACGGCGGTGGGCTTGCTGGCGCGGTGTGCCTCCGGCAAGCTGGAGTCTGGCGGGAAGAACGACCACGTTGTCGGCCCTTGAGGCCTGACCTTCGCCGGAGACGGCATTGTCGGCGCTCTTCCCGTCGTTTGTGTTCGGGGTGTCGCGTTGGTGGTCAGGCGGCGCGGGGTTGAGCGTCTTCAGGGGTGTCGCCGCCGTCGAGGAAGACGATCTTCTTGCCGGACAGGGCTTCCAGTTGGGCGATCAGTCGCCGGGTCTGGGTTTCGGGGTCGATGCGGCGGGTGTAGAAGTCGTGGCCGAGGTCGGTGTAGGGCTCGCCGGTGGCCAGCACACTCCAGATGATTTTGATGAGGGTGTGGGCGACGGCGAACGCGGCCTTCTTGCCCGCACCGGGGTTGGCCCGACCGCCGAAACGGCGGTGCAGCCGGTGGAAACGGGCGCCGACCCGGCTGCGGGTGCGCGAGGCGGCCAGGGCCGCCTCGACCAGGACCGAGCACACCTGGGCGTTGCCCTTGCGGCGTCGGCCGGAGCGGCGGCGGCTGGCCGATTCGTTGTTGCCCGGGGCCAGCCCGGCCCACGCGGCCAGGTGTTTGCCGCTCGGGAACCGGGCCATCTCGACCCCGATCTCGGAGATGACCACGGCCGCAACGCGTTCGCCGATGCCCGGGACGGTCATCAGCAACTCGACCTGCGCCGCGAACGGGGTGACCAGACCATCGGGCGCCTCCCGGCCGACCCGGCCAATCGTGTCTTTGACCTGGGTCAGCATCTGGTCGAGGTGGTCGATGCGGGCCAGGTGCAAGGCCACCATCTGCCCGTGGTGTGCGGTGAACCGCCCGGCCAGAGCCAGCCGCAGGTCGCTGGCCTTGTTGCGCAGCACCCCCGGGCCAGCCGGCCAGGACCACCGGATCACGCTCGCCCGCCACCAACGCGTCGAGCATCAACCGCCCCGACACCCCGAACGTGTCCGAGGCGACGTTGTCCAGCTTGATCCCGGCGGCTTCGAGCATCTTGAGCAGCCGCTGCTTCTCCCGGCTGCGCTCCTCGGTCAGCTTGGTCTGGTAGCGGGTGAAATCCCGCATCCGGCGCACCTGCTCGGGTGGAAGGAAACTGCCCCGCAGCAGCCCGACCTCCATCAACTGGGCCAGCCACTGCGAGTCCTTGACATCCATTTTCCGGCCCGGGACCGCCTTGACATGCGCGGCGTTGACCACCTCGACCACCAGTCCGGGACCGCCGACCTCCCGCAACGCCGAGTAGACCGGCCACCAGCCTCGGCTATTCAGACGGGTTCCCGGGCATCGAGGGTGGTAAGGGAAAGGTGCAGCCGACCTGCGAGGATGTGGTTGCCTAGACCGTATCCACAGT
>JAEVHO010000441.1 GCA_016802835.1 Micromonospora sp. ATA32
CACCACCGGGCGGCGGACCACCGGGGCCACGCTCCCCGGGTCCCGCGCCCAGCGGGAACTCGTCGGAGCGGTCCGGCCCGCCGAGCCCGTCCGGGGACGAGCCGGTCGGCGCCGGGTTGCGCCGGGCCCGGACGATGCCGATGATGCCCGCGCCGACCAGCAGCGCGCCGATCACCCCGACGGCGGCGATCAGGTACGTGATCTGCTGAAGGCTGAGGCTGTTGGTCCAGGACTTCTCGGCGGCCGCCTTGGCCGTGTCCACCTTCGCCGGGGCTCCCTCGCCGCTGGTGGTCGACGGGGTGTAGCCGAGGATGTCGACCGACTCGTCCTGCCCCAGCTGCCCCGCGTCGGAGACGGTGACGAAGGTCTTCCCGTCCGGCGTGTACGAGATGGCCTCCCCGAACGGGTCGGCCAACGGCGTCACCCGGGGCTTGCCGGTGGTCAGCGCGGCCAGGACGTCGCCGCCGGTCACGTCGTACTCGAAGGCGTCCGCGTACGTCCGCAGCACCACCCGGCTGCCGTCCGGTGCGGCGGCGGCGCCGGTGATCGCCACCCGGCCGTAGCCCTTGAGCAGGTTGTCGGTGTCGGTCTTGGGCAGCGCGATCTCGCCGACCTTCTTCATCGGCACCGGATCGGTGTCACCGGTCTTGAGCTCGGCGGTCGGGGTGAAGATCTCCGCCCTGCCGACGGCCACCTTCGTGATGACCAGCGGCTTGCCGTCGGCGCTGATCAACAGCGCCTCCGCGTCGTGCGGCTGGCGCTCCGGATACGACAGGCGGTGCAGGACCGGCTGCTTCGTGCCGCCGACCGGCATGCTCCACACCGCCACCCGCTCCCGGCGCTGCTTGCTGGTGGCGTTGTCGCCGGTGTCGGCGATCCAGAGCGTCCTGCCGTCCGGTGAGAGGGCCAGATCCTCGGTGTCGAACGGACCCTGCCCGGAGAATCGGACCGGGTCCTTGGCGATCTGGCACGTGGCGTCGAGGTAGAAGACCCGCTTGCGACTGTCCTGGTCGCTGCTGTCGTTGATCACGATGTAGCCGGTCTTCGTGGCCACCATGCCCGAGAGCTCGCGCAGCCGGGGATCCTCGACGGTGCACTTCTTCTTGCCCGGCGTGACGGCGGCAGAAGGGGACACCGGAGCCGCGAGGGCGACTGCGGGAAACGCCACGGTCGCGCCCAGCAGGCCGAGGACAACCGTGACCAAGGAAACAGCGCGGCGCATCCGATCAGTGTCTCACGTCGTTCGCCAGGGCGGGTGCACGGCCGGTACGCCGGCCAGGGGGGTGGAGATCACAGAAACAGCGGTGCTCCCGCCGTCAACGGGCGGGAGCACCGGTGCTTGTCAGGACGGTAGCGCCCCTGTTCGTCAGGAAGCGAAGACCGCCAGCTCGGCGGCGAGCGCCTCGCCCACCCGAACGTGCAGCATCGTCCCCTCCGGCAGGTGGGAGGTGCTCAGCACCTCGCCCTGCCGGTGCACCCGGGCGACCAGGTCGCCCCGGTCGTACGGCAGCACCGCGCGGACCTCCACCGCCGGGGTGGGCAGCCGGTCCTCGATGGTCGCCCGCAGCCCGTCGACGCCCCGCCCGGTGCGGGCGGAGACGAAGACGGCGTCCGGCCAGAGGCGCTTCAACCGCAGCAGCGTCTCCTCGTCGGCGGCGTCGCTCTTGTTGACCACCAGCAGCTCGGGCAGCCGGTCCGCGCCCACCTCGGCGAGCACCTCCCGGACGGCCCGGACCTGCTCCTCGGGGTCCGGGTGCGCGCCGTCGACCACGTGCACCAGCAGGTCGGCCTCGGCGACCTCCTCCAGCGTCGAGCGGAACGCCTCGACGATCTGGTGCGGCAGGTGCCGGACGAACCCGACGGTGTCGGAGAGCGTGTAGAGCCGCCCGTCCGCGGCGGTGGCCCGCCGGGTGGTCGGGTCCAGGGTGGCGAAGAGCGCGTTCTCGACCAGCACTCCGGCGCCGGTGAGGCGGTTGAGCAGGCTGGACTTGCCGGCGTTGGTGTAGCCGGCGATCGCCACCGCGGGCACCGCGTTACGGGAGCGACGGGCGCGTTTGGTCTGGCGTACCGTCTTCATGCCCTTGATCTCGCGGCGCAGCCGGGAGATCCGGGTGCGGATCCGACGCCGGTCGGTCTCCAGCTTGGTCTCACCGGGACCACGCAGGCCCACGCCGCCACCGGCGCCGCCACCACGACCGCTACCACCGGTCTGCCGGGAGAGCGCCTCACCCCAACCGCGCAGTCGCGGCATCAGGTATTCGAGCTGAGCCAGCTCGACCTGTGCCTTACCTTCGCGGCTCTTGGCGTGCTGAGCGAAGATGTCGAGGATCAACGCGGTCCGGTCGACCACCTTGACCTTCGTCCGCTGCTCCAGGTTGCGCAGCTGGGACGGCGACAGCTCACCGTCACAGATCACGGTGTCCGCGCCGGAGGAGAGCACCATCGAACCGAGGTCGTCGACCTTGCCCCGGCCGATGTAGGTGGCCGGGTCGGGACGGCTACGCCGCTGGATCAGCCCCTCGAGCACCTCCGAGCCGGCCGTCTCGGCCAGCGCCGCGAGCTCGGCGAGGGAGTTCTCCGCATCGGTCTGCGTGCCCTCGGTCCAGACACCCACCAGGACCACCCGCTCCAGCCGAAGCTGCCGATACTCGACCTCGGTGATGTCGGTGAGTTCGGTGGAAAGGCCGGGGACGCGCCGCAGCGACTGCCGCTCCGACAATTCCATGTCACCGGTAGTGACGTCGAGCTCCTCATCCTCGATCAGAGCGAAGCTCTCCTGGTCTCGCAAGCCGTTCTCCTGTCCGTTTTGACGCTAAGAAAGCAATCCTGACACGTAGCAACGCTCTACGCACCTGCTATATGCCCACCCGAACGGGCGTCGGAGCGGGGGCGAATGCCGGCCGACCTCGGCGAGCCGGTAGAAATGCGGGCGGCGGTCGACCGGCCGCGCAGCCGTGACGGAGGGATCCCGTGGCCATCACCCGACTTCCAAGCGCAGGATTCTCGATCACCATCCGGATCGCCGTGACCGCGGACGCCTCGTCCATCGGCAGGCTCACCACCGCGGTCGGCGAGGCGGGGGCCATCGTCACCGCGCTGGACGTGGTCGACTCCGACCCGACCAGCGTGATCGTCGACCTGACCTGCGACACCGCCGACGCCGGACACGCCGACCAGGTGGTCGACGCGCTCACCGCACTCGACGGCGTGGACGTGCGCAAGGTCTCCGACCGCACCTTCCTGCTGCACCTCGGCGGCAAGATCGAGGTGACCCCGAAGGTCGCGCTGCGCAACCGGGACGAGCTGTCCCGCGCGTACACGCCGGGGGTGGCCCGGGTCTGCATGGCGATCGCGGAGAACCCGGCCGACGCCCGCCGGCTGACCATCAAGCGGAACACCGTCGCCGTGGTGAGCGACGGCTCGGCGGTGCTCGGCCTGGGCAACCTCGGGCCGGCGGCGTCGCTGCCGGTGATGGAGGGCAAGGCGGCGCTGTTCAAGCGCTTCGGCGGGGTGGACGCCTGGCCGGTGGTGCTGGACACCCAGGACACCGACGAGATCGTGGCGATCGTCAAGGCCATCGCCCCGGCGTACGGCGGGATCAACCTGGAGGACATCGCCGCCCCGCGCTGCTTCGAGATCGAGGCCCGGCTGCGCGAGCTGCTGGACATCCCGGTCTTCCACGACGACCAGCACGGCACCGCGATCTGCGTGCTGGCCGCGCTGACCAACGCGCTGCGGGTGGTGGGCAAGCGGCTGTCGGACGTCCGGGTCGTGGTCTCCGGCGCCGGCGCGGCGGGCACCGCGATCATGAAGCTGCTGCTGCGCCAGGGCGTCGGCGACATCATCGCGTACGACCGGCAGGGTGCCCTGCACCGCGGGCTGACCGGCCTCAACTCCGCCTGGCAGTGGCTGGCCGACCACACCAACAAGGAGAACTACGCCGGGGACCTGCCCGGCGCGGTACGCGGCGCGGACGTCTTCATCGGGGTGAGCGCCCCCAACCTGCTCACCGGGGACGACATCGCCACCATGGCCAAGGACGCCATCGTCTTCGCGCTGGCCAACCCCGACCCGGAGGTCGACCCCCGGGAGGCGCGCAAGTACGCGGCCGTGGTCGCCACCGGCCGCTCCGACCAGCCGAACCAGATCAACAACGTGCTGGCCTTCCCGGGCGTGTTCCGGGGAATGCTCGACGCGCACGCCGAGGAGTTCACCGAGGAGATGGCGATCGCCGCGGCCCGGGCCATCGCGGACGTGGTCGGCGAGGACAAGATCAACCCGACGGTCATCGTGCCGAGTGTCTTCGACGCCCGGGTGGCGCCCGCCGTGGCCGCCGCCGTACGCGCCGCCGCGCAGAATCCCTCGCCTCGCCCCGCCGCCGACCCGGGCCCCGCCG
>JAEVHO010000442.1 GCA_016802835.1 Micromonospora sp. ATA32
CTGGTCAACAACCACGAGATCGGCGGCGGCGAGTCGTACCCGGTGCCGGCACTGGCGGGCCTGAGCTACGACCCGGGCGCGCAGGGCGGCACCACGAACCCCCAGCGACGCCGACGGCACCGGCTGCTTCCCGAGCCGGCAGGGCTCCGTCCTGGTCAACAACCACGAGATCGGCGGCGGCGAGTCGTACCCGGTGCCGGCACTGGCGGGCCTGAGCTACGACCCGGGCGCGCAGGGCGGCACCACGAACATCGAGGTGGACCGGCACGGCGACCGGGTGCACGAGTACGTCAGCCTGGCGGGCACGCACAACAACTGCGCCGGCGGCATCACCCCGTGGCAGACCTGGCTGACCTGTGAGGAGACCGAGCAGCGGGCGGGCGGCAGGTTCCTCAGGGACCACGGGTACGTCTTCGAGGTGGACCCGTACGACCGGGAGGAGAACCTCGACCCGGTCCCGCTGACGTTCCTCGGCCGATACCCCCACGAGGCGGTGGCCGTCGACCCGTACACCCACTCGATCTTCCTGACCGAGGACGCGAACGGTCCGCACGGCCTCTACTACCGGTGGGTGCCGCCGCGCGGCTTCCGGGGCGGCCAGGGCGCGCTGCGGGCCCTGGCGCAGCGGCCGGACGCAATCACCGCGGGCCGCCTGCAGGCGATGAGCTGCGTCAAGGGGGACCGGCACATCGCCGACCTGTCGGAGGCCACCACCCCGGGCACCCGGTACAAGGTGGAGTGGGTCGACGTGCCGGACCGGGACGCGCGGACCGTCTCGGTACGCAAGCAGTTCACCGACGAGCAGGTCACCCGCAGCCGCAAGCTGGAGGGCGCCTGGTGGGCTGACGGTGGCGCGTACTTCGTCGCCAGCTACGCCCGCGCCGATGACGGCAGCGTCAACGAGCACGATGGTCAGGTGTGGTTCTACGACCCGAGCTCGGAGACCGTCACGCTGAAGACCATCTTCGGGGTCAACCCGGACCCGGAGCAGGACACCAACTACGACGGGCCGGACAACATCACCGTCTCGCCGTACGGCGGGGTGATCCTGGCCGAGGACGGGGAAGGCCTGTCGCACCTGGTCGGCGTGACGGAGCAGGGCAAGGCGTACCCGCTGGCCCGCAACGAGCTCAACGACAGCGAGTTCACCGGTCCGACGTTCAGCGCCGACGGGAAGACCCTCTTCGCCAACATCCAGACCCCGGGGTACGTCTTCGCGATCACCGGTCCGTGGGGCCGGCCGAGCGACGCCGAGCCGTCCTGAGCGTCCACTCCACAGCCGATGGCCGGCGGTCCCGACGACGGGGCCGCGGCGTCGGCGTTCAGGGGCGCCCGGCGGGCGGCGGCCGGCCGGGGCGGCAGGTCGATGATGGTGGGTAGGGGTCAGCCGGTGACCTTGGTCAGCGCCGGCAGGTAGCCGTAGCGGTAGCCGGCGGCGTTCGGGTGGTACGCCTCGATGACGCCGGTGACGTCGCGGATCCACGGGTCGCTGCCGCAGACGCCGTGGCCGGCGAAGTAGGGCCGGGTGTCGGCGAAGGTGGCGCTGGCGGCGGCGGCCGGGCGGCGGTGACCGAGGCGAGCAGGTCGGCCGCCTCGTTGAGGATCGTCCGCTTGTAGGTGCTCATCGCCAGCAGCCCGCACCAGCCGGTCTCGAACAGGCGCGGGTAGCCGAGCACGATCAGCCGGGCGTTCGGCGCCCGGTTGCGGATCGCGGCGTAGGTGGCGTCGAGCCGCCCGGGCAGCGTGCTGGTGGCGAAGCTCTTCGCCTGGTTGACCGCATCGGTGCAGGTCGAGGTGCTGCCGAACTTGCAGCTGACGATCACGTTGGCGAACCCGGCGTCGTTGCCGCCGATCGTGATGGTGACCAGGGTGGTGCCGGCGCTCAACGCGTTGACCTGGCCGTTGATGACGTCGGCGGTCACCGCGCCGCCGCAGGCCGGGAGGCCGAAGCTGCTCACCGGGTTGGCGGCGGCCCAGAGCGGGGCGTACGAGTTCTGGCTGCGGAAACAGCCGGACCAGTCGTACGGGCCGGCGCGACGCCGGAGGAGTAGGAGTCGCCGAGGGCGACGTAGTTGACCGCGGCGGCGGCCTGGGCGGCGCCGGGGACGAGCACCGCGCCGAGGGTGGTGGCGAGGAGGGCGACCAGCGCGGTGAGGGCGCGGGCCAGCGGGCGGTGGGGCATGGCGGACCTCCACGGGGACAGGGGTGGTGGGATCCTCGTAGCCGCGCGCGTGGCCTCGGGGCGGTGGTTGTTACTAGTCGGTAATCCTATCGAAACATCTAAATAAAATGAACAGCTGATCTCGTCCGGCGGGCAGCCGCGTTCACAACTGTCGATTAGGTTGATCGGTGCGAACACCCCCAGGAGGGAGTCCACCCGTGCGACGAGCTTTCACGGCGGCCATCGCCGCCCTGACCGTCACCACCGCCGGCACCGTCGTGACCGGCACCCCCGGCCAGGCCGCACTACCAGGCTGGGGCCGGCCGGTCATCACCCCGGCCGCTCCGACACCCGGCAGCCCCGGGCTGGGTGACAGCTACTTCCCCGACTACGGCAACGGCGGGTACGACGTCAGCCACTACGACGTCCGGCTGCGCTACGAGCCGTCCACCGACCGGCTGACCGGCACCACCACCATCCTGGCCCGGGCCACCCAGGACCTGTCCCGGTTCAACCTGGACTTCCTGCTCGACGTCGAGTCGGTCCGGGTCAACGGCTGGTCCGCGACCGTCACCCGGGAGGGCACGCACGAGCTGGTGGTCGCCGCACCCCGGCCGATCGTCAAGGACCAGCAGCTCACCATCGTGGTGAAGTATGCCGGCGTGCCGTCCGAGACCCTGGTCGACGGCTACTCCGGCTGGACCCGGACGAACGACGGGGCGCTCGCGGTCAACGAACCGGAGTCGTCCTGGTGGTGGTTCCCCGCCAACGACCACCCGCGGGACAAGGCGACGTTCGACATCTCGGTCTCGGTGCCGGCCGGCGTCGAGGTGCTCAGCAACGGCGTGCAGCCGCGCCCGCCGCTGGCCGAGGCCGGCAACCGGGTGCGCTGGGGCTGGCGGACGACCAAGCCGGCCGCCACCTACCTGGCGTTCCTGGCCATCGGCCAGTACGACATCGTCACCGACACCGCGCCGAACGGCCAGCCGGTGATCAACGCGTACAGCACCACCCTGGGCGACCGGGAGCCGGCGGCACGGGCCAGCATCGAACGGACCGCCGAGGTCGTCGACTGGGAGAGCGGCCTCTTCGGCCCGTACCCGTTCGAGGCGCAGGGCGGGGTCGCCGGGCCGATCGACGGCATCGGCTTCGCGCTGGAGACGCAGACCCGCCCGGTGTACGGCCCCGGCTTCTGGCGGCGCGGCTCCAACCCGTACGTGGTCGTGCACGAGAACGCCCACCAGTGGTTCGGCGACTCGGTCTCGGTGGCGCAGTGGCGCGACATCTGGCTGAACGAGGGCTTCGCCTCGTACGCCGAGTGGCTCTGGTCGGAGGAGCAGGGCGAGGGCACCGCGCAGGAGCTCTTCGACTTCACCTACGCCTCCTACCCGGCGGACGACGAGTTCTGGCAGGTGCTGCCGGGCAATCCGGGCGCCGACCGGGTCTTCCACGACGCCGTCTACGACCGGGGCGCGATGGCGCTGCACCAGCTCCGCCTGGCCGTCGGTGACGAGGCGTTCTTCCAGATCCTGCCAACGTGGACGGCCGAGCACCGGTACGGCAACGGCACCATCGAGCAGTTCCAGGGCCTCGCCGAGCGGGTCTCCGGCCTGGACCTGAGTCAGCTCTTCACCACCTGGCTGTTCACCGCTGGGCGGCCGACGCTGGCCAGCGCGAGCGCCGCCCGCGCCGCGCTCGCCCCGAGCCAGGCCGAGGTCCTGGACGAAGGTGCGCGAGCGCGCCAACTGCTGGCCCACTGACCCGGCGCGACGGTGTGGCCGGCGTCCCGGCCACACCGTCGCCCGTGGGACAGCGCCCCGGCGGCGGGGGCTGCGTCAGGCCGCCGAGCTGCACCACCCAGACGTTGCGGACCGGGTCCCGCAGCGGCCCCCAGAACGCCACCGCGATGACCAGGTGGGCGAAGGCGAGCCAGTCGGTGCCGTAGAGCATGAACGGATAGCGCTCGCCGGTCTCCGCGAGACCCCAATGCACCCGGGCGATCGAGTCGACCAGCGCCGGCAGGTCGTCAGCGAACGGATCCACCGTCCTGAGCGGCCGCCCACGAGCCGGCCGGGTCAGTTCGACAAGGTACAGCCGACGGCGTGCCGGCGCCCCGAGCCGCACGGGCCAGCCTGGGGCGCCGACGGCCACGGTGCGGTGCGCAGCCGGCACACTCCCGGACCGGCCGGGTCCTCCGGACCCGGCCGCCGGCATCGGCCGGGGCGCCGCGG
>JAEVHO010000443.1 GCA_016802835.1 Micromonospora sp. ATA32
CGGGCGTTCATCGGGAAGCGCCGATACTCTCGGCCCCTTCCCAGCATCCCGCGGTGGTCCTACCGTCACCCTATGAATCTGGAGCTGCGACACCTCAGGTGGTCTGCGCGATCGCGGAGACGGGGACCGAGCTGATCCGGCTGGGCAACCGGTGGGAGATCGCCGAGGAGGCGGCGCCGACCCGGCCGCACCCGGGCACCCCGGCCACCCCGCCGTGGAACCGCATCGTGGAGCCGGCGGTGGGCGTGGTGGACAAGGTGCGCGACGCGGTGACCGGCCGGCGCACGTACCTGGCCGACCTGGAGAAGCCGCCGCGGAGTTGACCGGGCGTTCATCGGGAAGCGCCGATACTCTCGGCCCCTTCCCAGCATCCCGCGGTGGTCCTACCGTCACCCTATGAATCTGGAGCTGCGACACCTCAGGGTGTCTGCGCGATCGCGGAGACGGGGAGCGTGACCAAGGCGGCGTCGACCCTCGGCCTGGCCCAGCCGGCGCTCACCGCCCAGCTCCAGCGCATCGAGCGGGCGCTGGGCGGCCCCCTGTTCGAACGGGACCGCCGGGGCGCCCGGCCCACCGCCCTCGGCGAGCTGGTGCTGGCCCGGGCCCGGGTGCTGCTGCCGGCGTGAAGGGCCTGCAGGACGAGGCGGCCCGGCTGGCCGGGGCGGGCGACCGCCGAGCCGCTACCGCATCGGCGGGGTGAACAGCCCGATCCTCGGCCGGCTGGTGCACCGGCTCGCCGCCGAGCACCCGCAGGCCCAGCTCAGCACGTACGCCTCCTGGTCGGTGGACGAGCTCGCCCAACTGGTGGCCGGGGGCCGGCTCGACTACGCGCTCAGCGGCGTCTGCGGCGACGCGATGCCGTCGACGGAGTTCGGGCTGAGCTGGCGGGAGGTGGCCGTGGACCCGGTCCTGGTGCTGCTGCCGCAGACCCATCCGATGGCCCACCGGGACGAGGTGCGCCTGGGCGACCTGCGGCGTGAGCAGTGGGTGGCGGCGCCGGGTGACGGCTGCTTCGGTGACTGCTTCGCCGCCGCGTGCGCCCGGGCCGGCTTCACCCCCCGAAAGCTGTACGAGACCGACGTGCGGGGCTGCGTCGACCTGGTCGAGGCGGGTGAGGCGGTGGCGTTGTGCCAGGCCACCTTCCGGCCGGTGGACGGACTGGTGACCCGGCGGCTGGCCGGGGTGCCGCTGCGCTGGCGGCTGCTGCTCGGCTGGCATCCGGACTCCCCCGCCGCCCGCTTCGCCGACGTGGTGCTGGAGACGGCGGTGGCGGCGTACACGGACGCGTTGGCGCCGCATCCGGGCTACCTGGCGTGGCTGCTGCACAATCCCGCCTTCGGGGTACGGCAGCCGAGCGACGTCTGACCGTGGCGGGCTGAGCCCGGCAGCACCGCCCCGCCATGGGTAATGCCTGGCCGGTGGCGGTGCGAACCGCCGCCCGCCGGGTATCTGGCGGACATGACCGATCTCTACCCGCCCGCAAACGACCGCGAGATCCTCCGCGTGACGGCCTCCGCGCACACCGCCGCCGCCCAGGACGTCGAGACGTTCCTGCGCCGCCTGCCCGAGGTGCCCGACCCGGCCGACATCACCGAGTACGCCAACCTGCTGAACCGGGAGGATCGGACGCGCGCCGACCGGGACGCCGCCGCCGACGCCGCCGGCCTCACCATCGCCAGCATGGAGCCCGATCAGGGCTGACCGCCCCGCGGGAGACGGCGCGTCGGTCATGAGGTCGTCGGCGACCTCATGACCGACGCGCCCCCCGGTGCGGTCAGCGTTCCACCAGGACGTCGTGGCCCAGGTCGAGCAGGGAGTGTCGCCACTCGTCGTTGGAGTTGCCGCCCTTGGGCTTCTCGTCCATCAGGGAGCGGATGCGGCGGATCGCCTCCTGCATCACCTCGATGTCGTCCGGGGTGAGGTCGACCTTGCGCTTGCGCAGCACCGCCAGGATCTGCCGACCCGGCTCGGGCAGGTCCAGGTCCGGGCCCGGTCCGAACGCCTCCTGGCCGGAGCCGCGGGTCAGCAGCCAGCTGCGCAGCTGCTCGGAGGTGACGTTCACCTCGGCGTGGAAGTCCTCCCAGACCACCTCGACCTCGGGATCGAGTCGCTGCTCCCGTACCATCACGCCTCCTCTTCCGGCCGCGACCCGGGCGACGCCGGGTGCCCCTTGTCGGTGTCCCCTCCCAGCCCCTCCGGTGGCACCCGCACCCGGGTCGGGTTCGCCGTGGGCGGCGCCACGATGGGATCGGTCCGCTCGTCGTTCTCCTCGGTCTTCTGGGGTTCGGTCATGTCCGCCCTCGGCTCATCTCGGATGGGAGGTGCTGGCCGCGGTGTAGCCGCGCTCACCGGCGGTCACGTCGAAGGCGAGCTGCCCGTCGCGCGCGTCCACGGTGACCTTCTGCCCGGGCGAGATGCCGCCCTCCAGCAGCATCCGGGAGAGCCGGTTGTCCAACTCCCGCTGGATCACCCGGCGCAGCGGCCGGGCGCCGAACTCCGGCTGGTAGCCGTGCTCGGCGAGCCAGTCGATGCCGGCGGTGGTGAACTCGACCTGGATGTCCTGGGCGTGCAGCCGGCGGCGGGTGTCCTCCAGCAGCAGCTCGGTGATCTGGCGCAGCTGCTCGGCCTCCAGCCGCTGGAAGATGATGACCTCGTCGATGCGGTTGAGGAACTCCGGACGGAAGTTCTCCTGCAACCGGCGCATCAGCCGTTCCCGCAGCTCGCTGGCTTCCTGTTCACCGCCGGGCTCACCGACGCCGAAGCCGACGGTGCGCTGGGTGCCGGTGATCATCTCCGAGCCCAGGTTGCTGGTCATGATCAGTACGGTGTTCTTGAAGTTCACCGTCCGGCCCTGGCTGTCGGTCAGCCGCCCGTCGTCGAGCACCTGGAGCAGGATGTTGAACACGTCCGGGTGGGCCTTCTCGATCTCGTCGAGCAGCACCACCGCGTACGGGCGGCGGCGCACCGCCTCGGTGAGCTGACCGGCCTCCTCGTACCCGACGTAGCCGGGCGGGGCGCCGACCAGCCGGCTGACCGTGTGCCGCTCCTGGTACTCGCTCATGTCCACCCGGACCATCCGGTCCGCCTCGCCGAACAGGGACTCCGCCAGGGCCCGGGCCAGCTCGGTCTTGCCGACGCCGGTCGGACCGAGGAACAGGAAGCTGCCCATCGGCCGGTTCGGGTCGGCCAGTCCGGTACGCGAGCGGCGCACCGCCTCGGCGACCGCGCTGACCGCGTCGTTCTGGCCGACCACCTTCTCGTGCAGATAGCCCTCCAGCCGCAGCAGCCGGTCCCGCTCCTCCTCGGTGAGCTGGTTGACCGGGATGCCGGTGGCCCGGGAGACCACTTCGGCGATCTCCTTCGGCCCGACGGACGGCACCTTGGAGGAGTCGGTTCCCTCGCCCCGGGCCCGGCCGACCTGCTCCTCCAGCTCGGCGAGGCGGTCCCGCAGCGCCGAGGCGCGCTCGTACTGCTCGTCGGCGACCGCCTGCTCCTTGTCCCGGCGTACCTCGTCGAGCTGCTGCTCCAGCTCGCGCACGTCGGAGGCGGGGGTCCGGGTGCGCAACCGGACCCGGGCGCCGGCCTGATCGATCAGGTCGATCGCCTTGTCCGGCAGGAACCGGTCGGTGACGTACCGGTCGGAGAGCTCGGCCGCGGCGACCAGCGCCTCGTCGGTGAAGCGCACTTGGTGGTGCGCCTCGTACCGGTCGCGCAGGCCGCGCAGGATGGCCACGGTGTCCTCGACGGTGGGCTCGGGCACGAACACCGGCTGGAACCGGCGGGCCAGCGCGGCGTCCTTCTCGATGCTGCGCCGGTACTCGTCCAGCGTGGTGGCGCCGATCACCCGCAGCTCGCCGCGGGCCAGTGCGGGCTTGAGCATGTTGCTGGCGTCCATGCCGCCTTCGCTGCCCGCCCCGCCGGCGCCGACCAGGGTGTGGATCTCGTCCAGGAAGATGATCAGCTCGTCCCGGTGCGACCGGATCTCGTCGATCACCTTCTTCAGCCGCTCCTCGAAGTCGCCCCGATAGCGGGTGCCGGCGACCAGGCCGGCGAGGTCGAGCTGCACCACCCGCTTGCCGAGCAGGGTCTGCGGCACGTCGCCGTCGCAGATCCGTTCGGCCAGGCCCTCCACGATGGCGGTCTTGCCGACGCCGGCCTCACCGATGAGCACCGGGTTGTTCTTGGTCCGCCGGGAGAGGATCTCGACGGCCTGCTCGATCTCGTCGGCCCGGCCGATCACCGGGTCGATCTGGTCGGCGCCGAGCAGGGTCTGCGGCACGTCGCCGTCCGCAGATCCGTTCGGCCAGGCCCTCCACGATGGCGGTCTTGCCGACGCCGGCCTCACCGATGAGCACCGGGTTGTTCTTGGTCCGCCGGGAGAGGATCT
>JAEVHO010000444.1 GCA_016802835.1 Micromonospora sp. ATA32
GCCCGTGGTCGGTCGCGGGGCACCTCGGCGACGTTCCCTGGTGGCGGCGCGCACCGCAGGCGCCACCGCGCCACTGTCCGAGCTGCTGCCGTTGACGCTGCTGGCGCTGCTGGCCATGGGACTGCCAGGCGAACGTCGGCGGCTTCGGGCCGCGCGAGGGCGTGGCGGCGTGGGCGTTCGGCGCCGGCCGGCCTCACCGCCGGCCAGGGCGTCACCACCGGGATGGTGTACGGCGCGTTGGTTCTCGTCGCGAGCCTGCCCGGCGCCGCCGTGCTGATGGCCCGGAGGGTCCGGGCGCCCGCCGGCGGGCGGCGGGACGGCACCGATGGTTGAGTGTCTGTGCGGCCCGGTGCGCGGTCGAGGTGCCCGCGGCGTCTGACGGAGGAGACCCATGTACGAAACACTGCCTGTCGCAACGATCCGGACGCAGGTCACGGTGCCACTCCGATTCCCCGACGGATACACGACGACCGCTCGGGTGTTCTCGTTCAACGGGTTGGTGGACGCCCGGGAGCATCTCGCGTTCGGCCTCGGCGACTGGACGGGATCGCTGGGCCGGTCCGGGGGCGAAGGGTTCGCGCCGCTCGTCCGCCCGCACAGCGAGTGCCTGACGGGGGACGTGTTCGGCAGCCAGCGGTGTGACTGCGGCCCGCAACTGCGCGAGGCGGTCGAGCGCATCGCGGCCGTGGGTGGCCTGCTGCTGTACCTGCGCCAGGAGGGCCGCGGCATCGGCCTCTACACCAAGCTCGACGCGTACGCGCTGCAAGACTCGGGCCTGGACACCTACGAGGCGAACGTCGCGCTGGGCCACCGCGAGGACGAGCGGGACTACTCCGCCGCCGCCCAGATGCTGCGCGCCCTGGGCGTCGGGCGGGTGGCGTTGCTGACCAACAACCCGGACAAGGCCGAGCAGCTCGGCCAGCTCGGGGTGACGGTGACCGGGTGCGTGCCGACCGGCGTCTACCTGACCCCCGCGAACGCCGGCTACCTGGCGGCGAAGGCCAGCCGCGCCGCCCGTACCGCCGACCTCCCGCTCGTCCGTGAGTGACCGACCGTACGTGCTGCTCAGCTGTGCCACCTCGGTGGACGGCTACCTCGACGACGCCAGCGACCAGCGGCTGATGCTGTCCAACTCGGAGGACCTCGACCGGATCGACGCGGTACGCGCGAGCTGCGACGCGATCCTGGTCGGCGCCCGGACCATCCGGCTGGACGACCCCCGGCTGCTGGTGCGCTCGGCGCGGCGTCGGGAGGCGCGGGTGGCGCTTGGCCTGCCCGCGTCGCCGATGAAGGTCACCCTCACGGGTCGGGGTGACCTCGACCCGGCCGCCCGGTTCTTCACCGCCGGCGACTCGGACAAGCTCGTCTACTGCTCCACTGGCGTGGTGGAGAAGACCCGGGAACACCTGGGTGACCTGGCCACCGTCGTGGACGGCGGCGACCCGGTCGACTGCGGGTGGACGCTGGCAGATCTTGCCGGGCGGGGGGTACGACGCCTGATGGTGGAGGGCGGCGGGATCATCCACACCCAGTTCCTCACCGCCGGGCTCGCCGACGAGCTGCACCTGGTGATCGCGCCGTTCTTCGTCGGCGACCGCCGGGCGCCCCGGTTCGTCGGCGACGGCCGGTTCCCGTGGCATCCGGGCAACCGCGCCCGGGTGTTGGAGGTCCGCCAGATCGACGACGTCGTGCTGATGCGCTACGCCCTGTCCGACCGGTGCGCGGCGAGCTGACACCGGTGGGATGCGGATCCGGTGTCCCGGCTGCGGTGCCGATAGCAGCGCGGCCGGCTCTGCCGGTCCAACGACGAACGCGGCGGACGTCCGCGTCCGCCGGCGGGGTCAGGGGAGTGGGTGGGAGATGCCGCGGGCGTGGTCGGTGATCGCGGCGCCGACCACGGTCGCGGTCAGCGGCAGCACCTCCAGGCACCGGCGGACGGCGGCGGCCATCAGCGCGTTCGGCACCCGCATCGACAGCGTGCAGTGCGGCACCCAGCGCCCCGGCTGGTAGTGCTCGACCAGGCCGATCCCGGCCCGGGCCAGCCGGTCGTGCACCCGGGCGTGGTGGGCCAGCAGCTCGGCGGTGGGCGTCGCGCCGAGCCACAGCACCCGGCCGACGAACTGGCCGGCGTGCTGGAACTCCAGCCGCAGCGGGGCGGCCAGCACCGTCCCGGCCAGCGCGCCGGCACCTGCTCCGGGTCGAAGCGCGGGGCCACCGCCAGCGAGACGTGCGGCCGGTGGCGCTGCTCCAGCAGCGAGCGCATGCTCTGCACCCCCTCCGACTCCAACGCGTCCCAGAGCACCCGGATCCGCCGGGTGGCGTCGGTGTCCAGATACAGCTCGAGTGCCGCGACCACGGAGATCACCCTAGAGGCCGAGGTTTGCCGGCTCCCGCTGGCGGTACTGCCCCCTACCGGATCCTCTCCGGCAGCAGCCAGCACGAGGACGACCGATACAGCAGGAGGCGTACCCGGTGAACGTGAACGACGTGCTGACCGAGACCTACGACCGGCTGCCCGACCTCGTCCGCTCTGCGGTCGAGGGGCTCAGCCCGGAGCAGCTGCGGCGGCGCCGGCGCCGGGCGCCAACCCGGTGGGCTGGCTGGTCTGGCACCTGACCCGGGTCCAGGACCACCACCTCGCCGACCTGCTCGGCGAGGAGCAGCTCTGGGTCTCCGGCGACTGGGCCGGCCGCTTCGGGCTGCCCGCCGACCCCGCCGACACCGGCTATGGGCACTCCTCCGCGCAGGTCGCCACGGTCCGGCCGGAGAGCGCGCAGGCGCTGGTCGACTACCACGACGCGGTCGCGGAGCGTACCCGGACGTTTCTGGCAAGGCTCGGCCCGGCGGACCTGGACCGGGTGGTCGACGAGGCGTGGGACCCGCCGGTGACCCTGGGCGTCCGGCTGGTCAGCGTCGCCGACGACGACCTGCAGCATGTCGGGCAGGCCGCCTACGTCCGGGGCCTGATCGAGCGGGGCTGAGCCGGTCAGGCGCCGCCGCGGCCCCGTCCACGGCGCCGCCGGCGTGCCGCAGCGCCTCGCCGCAGGCCCACCCCCTGCTCCCACGACTGCCGCTGCATCGCCAGCAGCGCCGCCAGCACCCGGTCTGTGGTCGCGTCCCCCAGCGCCCGCATCGTCGCCTCCCGATGTCTGCGGCGAACGGTCAGCGCGTCGAGGGCGCCGGGCTGCCGGTGCTGGCCGCCGGATCCGTCGCCAGCCGAGCCTGGTCGTGCGCCGGACTGGGCTGCGCCGGGACCGGCGCGGTCGGGGGCTGCGCCGCCGGGGGTTCCGTGGTCGGGGGCTGCGCGGTCGGGGGTCCCACGGTGCGGGCCCGTGCTCCGGTCCGGTGGGCCAGGCCGCGATCGACGCCGACGAAGAGCAGGCCGAGCAGCCAGAAGGCGAACGCGAAGAACACCCCGCTGATCCCGACGCCGTCGTAGCCGAGCTGTCCGGCGTCGAGGAACGGGTACGGGTACCGGTGCACGATCAGGCCCCGGATCAGCGCGAAACCGAGGTAGGCGAGTGGGAAGGCGAGCCACCAGGCCGCGTACCGCGGGCGCAGCCGGCCGCGCTGGTCGAACAGCGCCCAGTCCGCGACGGCCAGCACGGGTACGACGGTGTGCAGGAACTGGTTGCCCAGCGCCTCGCCGAGCGCGCGGTCCGACTGGACCATCGCGAACGGGCTGGCCGGGTTGGCCAGCACCAGGTGGTAGACCACGCCGGTGATGGTGATGTAGAGGGTGACCGCGCCCTTGAGCGCCGACGGCGGTTCGGGTCGGTCCTGCCAGGCGCGCCAGAACGCGTACCCGGCGAAGAGCCCGACCGCGACGTTGCTCTGGATGGTGAAGTACGGCAGCAGGCCGGTGACCGTGGCCGGACCGAGGGCGGTCAGCACGATCCCGGCCAGCACACTGATCACGATCGCCAGACGGAAGACCATCGCCACGCGTCGACGCCGCAGACTCATCGCGGCAAGCTATCAGCCCGCTGGTCAGCCGGCCGGTGCGTCCCGGTTGTGGGGGACGGGGGAGTCCCGGACCGATTCCATGACGTCACGCCACCGACACCGGTCGGGCGGCGGGAGGAGAGCGAATCCTCGCTTGCGTGGGCGGGACGGCTGACCGGTCCACCGGTGGTGGGCGGAGACTGCTCATCCCCCGCGCCCACGTCCGGCGTCGGGTCCGACGGGCTTCTCGCCGCGGTTGCCCGTCGGGGCCGGGACGGCCGGCGGCACGTGCCGTGGCGGCCTCGCCGGTCTGCGGGGCGGGTGCGGTTCCGGTCGGCTCCGCCGGCAGGCCGGCGGGCGCCGGTGACGTCCGGGCCGGAGGGGCCGGGGTGGCCAAGCTCAAGGCGGACGTCAT
>JAEVHO010000445.1 GCA_016802835.1 Micromonospora sp. ATA32
GTAACCCGGGCCGGCCGGCACCCGGCCGCTCCTCGGCGGGCGGGGCGGCGACCGCGGCGGCCGCGGCGTCCAGCCGGCGGCGGCAACGCCACCACACCCTCCTGGGGCCCGCTGGGCCTGGTCGATGGCCTGGTTGCCCCGCTGGGCGGCGGCCACGATTTCTCCGCGCAGCTCCCGGCGCAGCTGCTCGATCTCGTCGAGCAGCTCCTCGGTGTCGGCAGGTCCGCCGCCGTCGGCCCGCAGCGCGATGGACAGACCGATCAGCACCACGGCCAGGATGGCGAGCACCGCGGCGAAGCGCAGCGGACCGTTGCCGTCGGCGACCAGCAGTATCAGCGCCGCGACCGGTGCCAGCGCCACACCGATCCAGAACAGGATCGCGAGCAGCGGCGGGTTCTGCTTGACGGCGGGGGTGACCGGAGCGGGCATGGCAGTGCAGCCTACCGAGAGTTGCCGCGGGAGGGAACGGGGCGAAGGCCGATCGTGCCGGAGCGGCCGGTCGCCGGTGGCACGGGGCCACCGACGACCGGCCAGGGATCAGCTGGCGGCGAGCGCCGCGTCGGAGGAGAAGACCAGGCCGACACTGGCGGTGCCGGTCTTGAGGGCGTTCTTGGTCTGCGGGCCGCCGGCGTCCAGCGAGCTGAACGAACCGGCCTTGAAGTCGTAGACCTGCACCAGACCGGCCTGGCACTTCGGTCGCTGCGGGCACTCCGGCGGGCCGGCCAGCACGGTCGCCTGGCCCGAGCACTTGCTGGCCAGCTCCGAGAGGCTGGTGACGCCGTACTTGTCGGCGAACGCCTTGGTGACGGCGAAGGCGTTCTGGTCCTGCGCGGCCGCCGGCGCCCCGAAGGTGATGCCGACCTTGTCGCCCTGGCTCTTCAGCGCGGCGACGGTCTTGTCCAGCTCGGGCGCGGAGACCGGCTGGGCGTTCTTGCCGTTGGCCTTGGTGTTGAGGAACTCGGCCATGGTGGCCGCGTACTCCGGGACCACCTGGATCTCGCCCTTCTCCAGGGCCGGCTCGTAGAGCTCGCGGTTGCCGATCTGCTGCACCTTGACCTGGTAGCCGGCGGCGGTGAGCGTGATCTTGTAGAGCTCGGCGAGAGTCTGGCTCTCGCTGAAGTTGCCGGCCCCGACCACGACCGAGCCGCCCGGCCCCTTCTCGATGCCCGCGGTGAGGTTGTTGGCGGTCGCGAAGTCCTGCGCGGCCACCTGGGGCGTCTTGCGGTCCACGTCGACGGCCTTGTTCAGCTCGATCAGCTTCGGGGTGTCGAGCGCGGCGGAGACCTTGTCCAGCGCCGCGACCAGCTGCGGGCTGGACGCCTTGGCGTTGATCGCCGGAAGAATGTTGTCGGTGTTCTGGAGCTTCTTGTCGTCGGTGAGGACGACCAGCTTGTCGCCCGCGACCGGGCCGCAACCGGCTCCCGACGCGCCCTGCTGTGGCGCGTCGGTGCCGGACGAACCGGCGTCCCCGCAGCCGGTGAGGAACCCGGCAGCGGTGAGGGCGCCGACGGCGCCGATCGCCAGGCGTGTACGTGCGCGCATGATGCCCGCCTTCCGTGTCCCGGCGCGACCCTTCGGGCCGGCCGCGTGTCCGACGGGCAACCTGTCTGCCGAATCGCCCGCGCTGTCCACCCAACATCTTCCGAGCTGGACCGACAACTTCAGGCGTTCTTTGTCACCGGATCGTCACCGGTCGACTGTCCGTTTCCAAGTCCCACTCCGGGCCTGGCCGCCCGGCGTGCCCGAACGGGTCAGCTGCCGGCCACCGCGTCCGCCGCCCGGCGGTTCGCGGCGGCCCCGGGTGCGCCGCAGCGGGCGCGGGGTGACCACCCGCTCGACCAGCGCCAGGATCGCCTCGACCAGCAGCGCGAGCACCGCCACCAGCAGCCCACCGGCGAGGATCTGCCCTCCGCCGGCAGCGATGTCCAGCCCGAAACCGGCCCGGATGATCTGGCCCAGGCCGCCGCCGTTGACGAACGAGGCCAGGGCCGCGGTGGCGACCACCTGGACCGCGGCGGTCCGGAACCCCGCCGCGAGATACGGCACCGCTAGCGGCAGCTCGACCCGGCGCAGCAGTTGACCGCCGGAGAGCCCCATCCCGCGCGCGGCGTCCCGGGCCTCCGGGTCCACCTGCCGGACCCCGGTGTACGCGTTCGCGAGCAGCGGCGGCACGGCGAAGACCGCCAGCGCGACCACCACCGACGGCCGACCGAAGCCGAGGAAGGTCAGCGGCAGGATGGTCAGCAGCGCCAGCGTGGGGATGGCCAGGGTCAGGTTGGAGATCAGCACGACGGCGCCGCCGCCCCGGCCGGTGTGCCCGAGCCAGAGCCCGATCGGCCAGGCCACCAGGCAGCCGAGCAGCACGGCCGCCGCCGACATGCTGAGGTGCTCGCCGAGCCGGTCCAGGACTCCGCCGGGATTCGTCCAGTTCAGCGGGTCGTTGAGCCAGGTCACCGCCGCCCCGATCGGGTTCACCGGTGCCGCCTTCCGCTCGCCGTCGTCGCGTGCTCCCCGCTCACCGGGGCCTCCCGCGCAGCCACGGGGTGAGCAGCAGGCCCACCCCGGCCAGAATCAGGTCCAGCACCAGCGCGAGCAGTACGCAGAGCAGCGTGCCGGTCATGATCTGCGCCTTGTAGAAGTTGTTCTGGAAGCCGGCGAAGATCAGCTGACCGAGCCCGCCCCGCCCGACCACGACGCCGACCGTGACCAGCGCGACGGTGGAGACGGTGGCCAGTCGCAGCCCGGTGAGGATGCCCGGCAGGGCCAGCGGCAGCTCGATCCGGAACAACCGGCCCCAGCGGCCGTACCCCATCCCCTCGGCCGCGTCGCGGACCTCGGGGGGCACCTGGTTGAGCCCGGCTACCGCGTTGCGGACGATCACCAGCAGCGCGTAGAGCACCACCACGCTCAGCACGGTGATCGCGCCGATGCCCAGGTAGGGCGCGAGGAAGGCGAAGAGTGCCAGCGACGGGATCGTGTAGAGCACGCCGGTGAGTGCGAGAATCGGGCCGGCGAGCGTACGGAACCAGTACGCCACCACGGCCAGGGGCAGGGCCACCAGGGCGGCGATCAGCACGGCCCGGGCGGTCAGTGAGGCGTGCTCGCGCACCGCGGCGAGGATGGTGTCAGAGTTGTCCCGCACGTACTGCCAGGAGAACCACGGATTACCCGGGTCGGCCCGGTAGCTCAGGCGGAAGGACATACGTGGACGTTACCCCGGAGACCGCGAGCGGGCCCGGCTCCGCCGCCCACCCGAGCGCGGCGTCGATCACGCTCGACGGCATCCGTAAGCGATACCCGGACGGACCGAGGCGGTCCGGGACCTCAGCCTGGAGGTGAAGGCCGGCGAGCTGACGGTGCTCATCGGCCCGTCGGGCTGTGGGAAGTCCACGGTGCTCCGAATGATCAATCGCCTGATCGAACCGACCGGCGGCCGGATCCTCCTCGGCGACGAGGACGTCACCCGGGTCGACCCGGTCAAGCTGCGCCGCCGGATCGGGTACGTGATCCAGAACGTCGGGCTCTTTCCACACCAGACCGTCAGCGCGAATGTCGCCACCGTCCCCGGGCTGCTCGGCTGGCCCCGCGAACGCATCCGCAGCCGGGTGGAGGAGCTGCTGGAGCTGGTGGGCCTGGACCCGGCGCAGTTCGGCGGCCGCTATCCGCACGAACTCTCCGGCGGGCAGCGCCAACGGGTCGGGGTGGCCCGGGCCCTGGCGGCCGACCCGGTCGTGCTGCTGATGGACGAGCCGTTCTCCGCCGTCGACCCGATCGTGCGGACCAGGCTCCAGGAGGAGTTCCTCCGCCTGCAGGCCGAGGTACGCAAGACGATCGTGCTGGTCACCCACGACCTCGACGAGGCCGTCCGGCTCGGCGACCGGATCGCGGTGCTCTCCCAGGGGGGCCGGCTGGAGCAGTACGACACTCCGGCCGCGCTGCTCGGCGCGCCCGCCTCGCCCTTCGTCCGCGAGTTCGTCGGCGCCGACCGGGGCATCCGCCGGCTGGCGGTCACCCCGGTCACCCGGGACGTACTGAAGCCGCCACCGCCGGCGACGGGCCCGACCTGCCGATGGTGCCGCTGGGCGGGTCGGCGTACGACGCGCTCGCCGCGATGCTCACCTCGGGCAAGGACCACGCGGTGGTCACCGAGGACGGGACGCCGGTCGGGATGCTCAGCCGGGACCGGGCGCTCACCCTCGGCCAGCCGGAGGGCTGACCGGCCGGCGCGCCACTCGGCAGGGGTTGGCCGGGAGCCGGCCGGCGCGGGGTGGTCGGGTCAGGCCCGGCCGCCCAGGCTGGCCGTGCCGATGATCCAGCGCCGGCGGAGTTCGGATCGGGGTGCCTCGGCCCGAG
>JAEVHO010000446.1 GCA_016802835.1 Micromonospora sp. ATA32
GCCCGGGGCGGTCGCCCGAGCGGCGGCGGCGGCAACCGGCCGGGCGCGCGAAGCGCCGCTGACCGGTTCCACCCGACGCACCCGGTGACAACTGGTGTCCCGGCGTCCTTCATGCTGTGCGAGCAGCATGGAGGACGCCGTCGTCGTTGAAGGGAAACGGAACTGCCGTGACGGAGACGCACAGCACCGGGATACGCGGAGACAGCGGTCCGGCGGTGGCCCGGCTGGTGGCCAGCCGGGTGCTGGACGTGCCGGACTTCCCCAAGCCCGGGGTGGTGTTCAAGGACCTGATGCCGCTCTTCGCCGACGGCGACGTGTTCCGTGAGGTGATCGACGGGATCGTCGAGTACCACGGACGTGACTCGTTCGACGCGGTGGTCGGCATCGAGGCGCGCGGTTTCGTGATCGCCGCCGCTATCGCGTACGCGACCGGGGTCGGCGTGGTGCCGGTGCGCAAGGCGGGCAAGCTGCCCCGGCCGGCCTACTCGGCCTCCTATGCACTGGAGTACGGCGAGGCGACCCTGGAGGTGCACCAGGACGCGTTCACCGCCGGGCACCGGGTCCTGGTGGTCGACGACGTGCTCGCCACCGGCGGTACCGCCGAGGCGACGCTCGACCTGGTGGAGCGGGCCGGCGGCACGGTGTCCGGCTTCACCGTCCTGCTGGAGCTCGGCTTCCTCCGCGGCCGGAAGCGGTTGGCGCAGCGCCCGGTCCATGCCCTGCTGACCGTTTGATCCCAGGGTGGTCGGGCGGGCCCGGCACGGTCCGTCCGGTGGAGCGGCACGGCACCATGCGTGCGGGTAGCATTGCCCTTTGCTGACCGGGCGGGCGACCGTCCGGCGGCAGGAGACCAGACCGGCCGACGCGTGGTCGGTGTTTCCCGACGAGCGGTGAGGAGGCCGGTGTCCCACGATGTCGTCCCTCCGGCGGAGGGCACGGTGCACCCGACAGGCGACGCTGACGGCTCGGTGACGGACCGGAGTGCTGACCCGGCGGCCCGGGTGGCGGGCTCTGGCAACGGCGTCGTCCCCGACGCCGCCACCGGGGGCCCCGCGCCGTCGTCCGAGGCGGTCGTGGGGCCGCTGGTCACCGACGGCACGGTCGACCCCTCCTCGGGCGGTACGTTCGCGCTTTCCAATGCGCGACCGGTCGGCGGGTGCGGGCCCGGTTGGCCCGGTTCAACGCCCCCTGGCAGACCTCCCAGGTCAGCGAGGTGCTCGAGCCGCTGATCTCCTCCCACCGGGAGAACCACCCCAAGGCCGACGCGCGGCTGCTCCAGCGCGCCTTCGACACCGCCGCCCGCTGGCATTCGGGTCAGTACCGCAAGTCCGGCGACCCGTACATCACCCACCCCCTGGCGGTGGCCACCATCCTGGCCAACCTGGGGATGGACACCACCACCCTGGTCGCCGCGCTGCTGCACGACACGATCGAGGACACCGAGTACACCCTCGACCAGATGCGCGCCGACTTCGGTGGCGAGGTGACGTTGCTGGTCGACGGCGTCACCAAGCTCGACAAGGTCAAGCTCGGCGACGCGGCGAAGGCGGAGACGATCCGCAAGATGGTCGTGGCGATGGCCAAGGACCCGCGGGTGCTGGTGATCAAGCTCGCCGACCGGCTGCACAACATGCGTACCCTCACCTTCCTGCCCCGCCCCAAGCAGGAGCAGAAGGCGAAGGAGACGCTCGAGATCCTGGCCCCGCTGGCGCACCGGCTGGGTATGAACACGATCAAGTGGGAGCTGGAGGATCTCGCCTTCGGCACGCTGTTCCCGAAGCGCTACGAGGAGATCAACCGGCTGATCGGGGAACACCAGCCGCAGCGTGAGGCGCTGCTCAAGCAGGTGACGCAGAAGGTGCAGACCGACCTCAAGGCCGCCAAGATCAAGGCGGAGACCACCGGCCGGCCGAAGCACCTCTACTCGATCTACCAGAAGATGATCGTGCGAGGGCGCGACTTCAACGACATCTACGACCTGGTCGGGGTGCGGATCCTGGTCGACACCGTGCGGGACTGCTACGCGGCGCTGGGCGTGATCCACGCGAACTGGCAGCCGGTCCCGGGTCGGTTCAAGGACTACATCGCGATGCCCAAGTTCAACATGTACCAGTCGTTGCACACGACGGTGATCGGGCCCACCGGCAAGCCGGTGGAGATGCAGATCCGCACGTACGCGATGCACCGCACCGCCGAGTTCGGCATCGCCGCGCACTGGAAGTACAAGGAGCACAAGGGCACCCAGATCGTCGGCCCGCCGGCGCACATCGACGAGATGACCTGGCTGCGCCAGTTGCTGGACTGGCAGCGGGAGGCGGCCGACCCGAGCGAGTTCCTGGACGCGCTGCGCTTCGACCTGTCCAGCCAGGAGGTGTACGTCTTCACCCCGAAGGGTGACGTCATCCCGCTGCCGACCGGGTCGACGCCGGTGGACTTCGCGTACGCGGTGCACACCGAGGTCGGGCACAAGTGCATCGGGGCGCGGGTCAACGGCAAGCTGGTGCCGCTGGAGTCGACGCTCTCCAACGGCGACGTGATCGAGATCTTCACCTCGAAGTCCGAGACGGCCGGCCCGACGCAGGACTGGTTGGGCTTCGTCAAGAGTCCGCGCGCTCGCACCAAGATCCGCCAGTACTTCAACAAGGAGCGGCGCGAGGAGGCGATCGAGGCCGGCAAGGACGCGATCGTCAAGGCGATGCGCAAGCAGGGCATGCCGCTGCAGCGGATGCTCACCTCCGACGCGCTGATGGCGATCGCCCGCGACCTGCACCTGGCCGACGTGGCCTCGCTCTACGCCGCCGTCGGTGACAGCCAGGTCTCCGCCCAGTCGGTCGTGCAGAAGCTGATGGCGGCGTACGGCGGCGAGGAGGGCGCGGCGGAGGACATCGCCGAGACCGCCGTCGCCACCCGGCCCCCGCGCAGCCGGTCCAGCAGCCACGACCCCGGCGTCGTCGTCCGTGGCGTCAGCGACGTCTGGATCAAGCTGGCCCGGTGCTGCACCCCGGTGCCGCCGGACGTGGTGTTCGGGTTCGTCACCCGCTCCGGCGGGGTGAGTGTGCACCGCGACGACTGCGCCAACGCCGAGGACCTCCGAGCCCAGGGCGAGCGGGTCGTCGAGGTCAGCTGGAAGCTCACCTCCGCCTCGACGTTCCTGGTCGCGATACAGGTCGAGGCGCTGGACCGGCACAAGCTGCTCGCCGACGTCACCCGGGTGCTCTCCGAGGAACGGGTCAACATCCTCTCCGCCACCGTCACCACCACTCGGGACCGGGTGGCGGTGAGCCGGTTCAGCTTCGAGATGGCCGACCCGAAGCACCTGGGCCACCTGCTGGCCGCGGTCCGCAAGGTCGACGGCGTGTTCGACGCGTACCGGGTCACCTCGGGAGCCTGACGCACGCCTGTTCCCGCTCAGCACGCGGAAGCGCCCGCCGGTCCGACCGGCGGGCGCTCCTTCGTCGTGCGGGCGGGGCGTCAGCCCTGCGGCGCGCTCATCGTCAGCTTCTTGATGACGACTTCCTTCTTGGGGTGGCCGTCGCCCGGCTGGTTGGCGTTGTCGCTGCCGGCGGCGGCGACCTGCTTGATCGTGTCCATCCCGCCGGTGATGGTGCCCAGGACGGTATAGCTCGGGTCCAGCTGCGAGTCGCCGTAGACGATGAAGAACTGGCTGCCGGTGCTACCCGGCTCCTGGGTCTTCGCCATCGCGATCACGCCCTCCGGGTACGCCGGGCGCTTGTCGGTCGGCAGGTTCTCCTCCGCCATCCGGAAGCTCGGCCCGCCGGTGCCGTCGGTCTTGCGCCAGCCCTGGCCGGTGCGCTCGGGTCACCGCACTGGAGCACCTTGATGCCCTCGGTCACCAGCCGGTGGCACTTGGTGTTGTCGAAGAAGTTCTTGCTGGCCAGGTGGGTGAAGCTCGCCGCGGTGCAGGGGACCGCCGCCCGGTCGACCTTGGCGGTGATCGGACCCAGGTTGGTGTCGATCGTCATGGTCTGGGTGCCGGTGTTCGGCTGCTGCGCCGCCGGCAGACCGACGTCCTTGATCTCCTTGGTCCGCTGCTCCTGGGGGAGCTCGGTGAAGGCGCACTGCACCTCGCCGCCGCCCGACCCGGCGGTGTTCTGCTTCTTGTCGTCGCCGCCGAGGCTGGTGGCCAGCCAGACGGAGCCGGCGACCACGAGCAGCAGCCGCCGCTCCCGCCCCGATGATCGCCTGCGTCTGCCGGCGCTTGCGGGCCTTGGCCGCACGTTCGGCCATCTCCCGCTCGAGTCGGGCCCGCGCCGCCGCGCGCTGCCGCTCTCTCGTGGACGTCACGGTCAACTCCTCCTGGGCTGTCTCTGGCGGTCGCT
>JAEVHO010000447.1 GCA_016802835.1 Micromonospora sp. ATA32
GTGGACGAGGTGCCGGACTGGGAGCGGTTGCGGCTGGCCGGGGCGGCGATCAAGGACGATGTGCTGGCGCGGCTGCCGGAGCTGCTGGAGCGGTTCGAGGCGGCGGCGACGGCCGCCGGGGCGACGGTGCACTGGGCGCGCGACGCGGGCGAGGCGTGCGCGGTGGTGACGGAGCTGGTGCGGGGTACGGGCGCCGGCGAGGTGGTCAAGGTCAAGTCGATGGCCACCCAGGAGATCGGGTTGAACGAGGCTCTCGCCGAGGCCGGGATCTCGGCGGTCGAGACGGACCTGGCCGAATTGATCGTGCAGTTGGCCGAGGACACGCCGTCGCACATCCTGGTGCCGGCGATCCACTACAACCGGGGTCAGATCCGGGACATCTTCGCGCGGCGGATGCCGGGGGTGGACCTGGGTCGGTTGACCGATGAGCCGGCGGTGCTGGCGGAGGCGGCGCGGCGGCATCTGCGGGAGCGGTTCCTGTCGGCGCGGGTGGCGGTGTCGGGGGCGAACTTCGCGATCGCGGAGACCGGGACCCTGGTCGTGGTGGAGTCGGAGGGCAACGGGCGGATGTGTCTGACCCTGCCGGAGACGCTGATCTCGGTGGTGGGGGTGGAAAAGATCCTGCCGCGCTTCGCGGACCTGGAGGTGTTCCTGCAGCTGCTCCCCCGGTCGTCGACGGGTGAGCGGATGAACCCGTACACGTCGATGTGGACGGGGGTGTCGGCCGGGGACGGGCCGCGGGAGGTGCACGTGGTGCTGGTCGACAATGGGCGCAGCGACACGCTGGCCGATCCGGTGGGCCGGCAGGCGTTGCGCTGCATCCGCTGTTCGGCGTGCCTGAACGTGTGCCCGGTGTACGAGCGGGTGGGTGGGCACGCGTACGGGTCGGTGTATCCGGGGCCGATCGGGGCGATCCTGTCGCCGCAGATGACCGGCCCGGACGCGGGGGCGAACCGGACGTTGCCGTATGCGTCGACGTTGTGCGGGGCGTGTTTCGACGCCTGTCCGGTGCGGATCGACATTCCCCGGGTGCTGGTGCACCTGCGGCAGGTGGGGGTGGACGCGCGGCGTGGGTCGCCGTCGGTGGAGCGTGCGTCGATGCGGGCGATGTCGTGGGTTATGCGGGACCGGCGGCGGTACGCGGCGGCGTTGCGGGCGGCCCGGCGGGGTTCGGCGCCGCTGCGGGTGGGTGGTCGGGGCGCGGTGCGGCGGTTGCCGTGGCCGTTGTCGGGGTGGACGCGGAGCCGGGACGCGCCGTTGCCGGCCGGGCAGAGCTTCCGGGAGTGGTGGGCCGCCCGGGAGGAGGGCCGCGATGGGGGCGCGTGAGGACGTCCTGGCCCGGTTGCGGGCGGCCGGTGCGGCCGCGCCGGTCGAGGTGGTGCGGGAGTACGAGCGGACGACGGCGTATCCGGACGTGGTGGGGTTGTTCGCCGCGCGGGTGGCGGACTACCGGGCGGTGGTGCACCGGTGTTCGGCCGGGGAGCTGTCCGGGGTGCTGGCGCAGGTGCTGGCCGGGGTGTCGGAGGTGGCGGTGCCGCCGGGGCTGCCCGGTGGGTGGCTGTCGGCGTACCCGGGGATTGTCCGGCGGGATGCGGCGGCGCGGCCGCTGACGGTGGCCGACCTGGACGTGCCGGGGTTGGCGGTGGTGACCGGTTGCGCGGTGGCGGTGGCGGTGACCGGCACGTTGGTGCTCGACGGCGGGCCGGAGCAGGGTCGGCGGGCGTTGACGTTGGTGCCGGATCATCATGTGTGCGTGGTCGGGGTGAGCAGGTCGTGGGTGGGGTGCCGGAGGCGCTGGCCCGGTTGGCGGATCCGACGCGGCCGTTGACGTGGGTGTCGGGTCCGTCGGCGACCAGTGACATCGAGCTGGACCGGGTGGAGGGCGTGCATGGTCCGCGTCGGCTGCAGGTGGTCGTCGTCGAGGGCTGACCGTTCGGCTCACCGCAATGACCGTCCGGCGACGGACGGGTTTGGGGGTGCCTTCCGAGCGGGGCATGGTGCGGGAACGTTTCTCGCCATTCTCCGGAGAGGAAGCATCGCCATGCTTTCCGCACTCGATCGTCGGCACACCGTCGCGCCGCCCGGTTACCGCCGTTGGCTGATCCCGCCGGCGGCGCTGGCCATCCATTTATGCATCGGGCAGTCTACGCGACCAGCGTTTACAAGAACTCCCTGATCGCCCATTTCGACGCGAGTCAGACGGCGATCGGTGTCATCTTCAGCATCGCGATCGTGATGTTGGGGCTGTCGGCCGCGGTGGCGGGGACCTGGGTGGAGGCGAACGGGCCGCGTAAGGCGATGTTCGTGGCGGCCTGTTTCTGGGCGGCCGGGTTCCTGGTGGGTTCGCTGGGCATCGCCACGAAGCAGCTGTGGCTGTTGTACCTGGGGTACGGGCTGCTCGGCGGCATCGGTCTGGGCATCGGTTACATCTCCCCCGTCTCGACGTTGATCAAGTGGTTCCCGGACCGGCCGGGTCTGGCGACCGGTCTGGCGATCATGGGGTTCGGTGGGGGTGCGATGGTGGCGAGTCCCCTGTCGCGGCAGCTGTTGTCGTTCTACGACCCGGGCTACGACCCGGCCAACGCCGCGTCGGTGGCGTCGGGCGGCGCGCTGGTGTGGCTGTTCGTGACGCTGGGCCTCGGCTATTTCGTGATCATGATGTTCGGGGTGTTCAACGTGCGGGTGCCGGCGTCGGACTGGCGGCCGGCGGGGTTCGACCCGGCGCGGGTGGCGGCGAAGCCGATGGTGACCACGGCGGACGTGTCGGCGGCGAACGCGCTGAAGACGCGGTCGTTCTGGCTGCTGTGGGTGGTGCTGTTCTGCAACGTGACGGCCGGGATCGGGATTTTGGAGCAGGCCAGCCCGATGATCCAGGACTTCTTCCGGGACAACGGCACCTCGACGGTGACGGTGGCCGCGGCCGGTGGTTTCGTGGGGCTGTTGTCGCTGTTCAACATGGCCGGGCGGTTCGCCTGGTCGTCGACGTCGGACGTGATCGGCCGCAAGCCGATCTACCTGGTGTACCTGGGTGTGGGCATGGTGCTGTACGCGCTGCTGGCCCTGTTCGGGCAGACGGCGACGGCGTTGTTCGTGCTGCTGGCCTGCGTGATCCTGTCGTTCTACGGCGGTGGGTTCGCCACGGTGCCGGCGTACCTGCGGGATCTGTTCGGCACGTTCGAGGTCGGCGCGATTCACGGGCGGCTGCTGACGGCGTGGTCGGCGGCGGGGATCGCCGGTCCGCTGATCGTCAACGGGTTCCTCGACGCCGAGGGCAAGCCGGGGACGTTGACGGCGGCGGCGTACCGGCCGGCGTTGTTCACGATGGTGGGTGTGCTGGCGGTCGGGTTCATCGCCAACCTGTTGATCCGGCCGTGCCGGAGCGGTTCCACGAGCCGGCCGGTGGCCGGGACGAGGGTGCGGGCGCGCGGACGGTGGCCGCGGAGAGGAGTGGGTCGCGATGAGGGACGACGTGTCGCACGGCGGGCAGACGGCCCGGTTGTGGATCTCGTGGCTGGTGGTGGCGGTGCTGCTGGGGTACGGGGTGGTGCAGACGTTGATCACGGCGGCGAAGCTGTTCAGCAGCTGACCGGCCGTGGTGACGGGGGGCGCGGGCGGATGCTCGCGCCCCCCGTCGGTCGTCTACGAGCGGGGGCGGCGCGGGCTGTTCAGAGGCCGCCGGCGACGCGCAGCACCGCGCCGGTGGTGTAGGAGGCGTCCGGTCCGAGCAGCCAGGCGATGGGCGCTGGCGACCTCGTCGGGTTCGCCGGCCCGGCCGAGCGGTATGCGCCCGACGGCGGTGTCGGCGCGGTCGGGTACGCCGGAGTCGGCGTGGATGTCGGTGCGGATGATGCCGGGGGCGACGGCGTTGACCCGGACGCCGTGCGGGGCGAGCTCCTTGGCCAGGCCGACGGTGAGGGTGTCGGTGGCGGCCTTGACCGCGGCGTAGTGGATGTACTCCCCCGGGCTGCCGAGGGTGGCCGCGGCGGAGGAGACGTTGACGATGGCGGCGCCGGCGCGCATCCGGCGGGCGGCGTGCTGGGCACAGAGGACGTACCCGATGAGATTGACGTCGACGACCCGGCGCAGGTCGTCGACGCGCAGGTCGGTGAAGGCGCCGATCGGGCTGGTGACGCCGGCGTTGTTGACCAGGCCGGTGAGCTGACCGAGGTCGTCGGCGCGGCGAAGAGCCGCGCGACCTGGTCGGGGTCGGTCGACGCGCAGGTCGGTGAAGGCGCCGATCGGGCTGGTGACGCCGGCGTTGTTGACCAGGCCGGTGAGCTGACCGAGGTCGTCGGCGCGGCGAAGAGC
>JAEVHO010000448.1 GCA_016802835.1 Micromonospora sp. ATA32
CACCGCACGCACACAGACGAATAGGCCATCGCCCGGCGGCGCAACCCAACGCACCATGCCACAACCACGCGCGGGAACCGCGATCTTGACCGCGCCGGGTTCAAACGCTCGCTCATGCCGCTGACCGTGCGTTGCAGAGCGTGACCGCCGGCGTCCCGAGGGACGTCCGGACGTGCCGATGAGCGAGCATGGAGGTCGGCCGACCTAGTGCACCCTTCGGTCGCGATTGCCGCGATGGCGGCGTGCGGTCGGTGAGTGCCTTCGCTGGGCCGCTGCAGGCGCTCAACCTCCGTGAAGCCGGCTCGCGCCAGTCGCTCGGAGAACTCGTCGACGGGCCAGCGATACGCTGTCACGACTTTGTGGTCGAAGGCGGCGACCTCGTCACCTACGAAGAGACCAAGCACTAACGTCCCGGCCGACGCCATTACTCGCCGGAACTCAGCGAGCACGTCGTCGAGATCTTGCGGCGGCAGATGGATCAACGATCCCCAGGCCAGGATGCCGGCGACGGAGTGGTCGGCAACGTCGAGGTTTTCCATCGATCCGAGTTGATACCTAACGCTCGGATGGGCCGCCTGCGCATGGGCGATGAACTCGGGGACCATGTCGATTCCCGTTGCGTCGACGCCCAGCGAGCAAAGGTAACCGGTGATATGGCCAGGCCGCAGCCCAGATCGAGCACCGTGCCAGGTCGGCCCGCCAGATGTCGCCCGATGAAGGCGAGGTCGTCGGCGTGTACCCGCTCGCGTGTACCGAACAGCCCGATGTAGAGCTCCGCGACGGACGCGTATGCCTGCCGGACCTGTTCCATGTGCACTGCACGACTATATGAGCCCGGATTGGGCAGAGCAGGCCCGGTACCAGCGCCGGAAGCACGTCGATTCTTGCGGTGCCCGCACCGCCACCTGACGCCGCCGCACTTGCCAGCCGAGGCGCCAGGGTCACACATCCTGATCTGCCGATGACCGGATGTAGGGGATTCATCCGGACGGAAGTGCCGAGCAGCGATGGATCTACGGGCCGCTCGGCGATGCGGTTGTCCGTGCTTCGTCGCGACGAGGCAGCCGGTCAGGCTCAGGCAGGGAACCAAGCAATGCCGGCAGGGCGCCAAACACGAGGGGAAGGCCGCCCAGCTCGCTGATCCCGACCCATGCGATGTCGTCATGCTCATCAGGTGCACGGTTGGTGGGAGAGCCGACCCAGTCTCTGATTTGCCAGACGCCCACGTGAACGGCGTCCTCGCCACTGCCGGCATGCCAGTCGCCCAACCGTGAAGCGGACTCCGCCACAATGTGAACCCCTAGCTCCTCGCGCATCTCACGCGCGAGGGCCTGTAGTTCCGACTCACCCGCTTCGACATGCCCCCCGGGCAGATCCCAGAGATCCGGGTATGCCCGGCGGGTCGGACTGCGGTGTACCAGCAGGACCGCGCCGTTCTCCACGAGTGCGCCGCAGACGACGACATGCATGACGGGATTAGAGCACAGGGATAGGACAGGCTCGCTCCAGCCAGAGGGCACGCGCGGACATCCGGCTCTGCCGCCGTTCGTACGCTCGGCCTGTTCGCCGGCCGTCACTGTTGCGTGGATTGCGTTGGATCGCCCGCCGTAGAGGGCTACGAAGACGCGGTCCCGCAGGATCTCGTACTGCTGGCGGCATCGCCGAGGTGGGCCCGGCGGGCGTTGCTGGACTTGACCGCCGACAACGACTTCCGGTGGCTGGAACTGGTCAGCTGTCAGGTCGACCTCGCGGCCGTCGGCCAATCGATTCCAGTAGTGGTAGCCGACCTTGGCGTCTCCGGCGAGGACCTCGCCGAGGATCAGCTCTCCGCCGAGCAAGTCCTGAATGATCAAGGCAGTCACCCCGCATTGACCACGGGCTGCGTTGCCGGCGTGCCAATCCTGCACATCGTGCGGGTCGCAGGTATCCGCTCCCCAGCCGCCGCGCAGTACCGGCCGCAGCATCTCCAGGTCAATCGCGAGAGGGACTGATCGTTGGTCGCGCTCTTCAGACGTCACCCAGGAAGGGTCAGCCCTCGACCGGGTCGAGAGTCAAGAGATACCCCGCCTCGGGTCCTGGCCGACCGAATGGCGCCACTAGCGGGCGCGCTCATCTGCCGCGATGAGGTTGGTCATGCCAATGACAGGACGTCGCATCCGTCGGGGGCCAGGGGGACAATCGGGCCGTGACGGTCCGCTCGCATTGGAGTCTCACTCCCCGCCAGAGCGTCGAGGCAGAGTGCACTCGCCGGGGACGTCACGCGGTGGTAGCGGGATGTGTCGAGTTGATCACCGGCGCCGATACCGATGCTGCCTTGATCGTGGCATTGGGCGGTCTACACGCACGACGGCTCCTTGCTGGTCATCTGGCCACCGACCAGCGGTACTGGCTGCGGGTGTGGGCAGTCCGGGGTCTGTTGTGGGCGTGGGACGACAGCGCCCTGGACGGGGTGCGCGTGGCACTGAGAGATCCGGCGTGGCGGGTGCGGGAGATGGCGGCGAAGGTTGTGGCTCGACACCTCCTCGGTGATCTGCTTCCGGCCGTGGCCGAGCTTCGAGACGATCCGCTACCGAGGGTTCGCGGGGCCGCTACCCGGGCGGTCGCCGCGCTCACCAGTGCTGATGCCTGAGTCGGGAATCGGCGCCACGATCATGCCGCCGTAAACATCCTCAACTGCCGCGATCCGCGCGCTACGCACAGTTACGACCCGTGTCGGCAGGCCAGCATCCGGACATGCCGAAGAGCGGATGTGTATGAGTTGATCGCTGCACCTTGCTACAACGTCCGTCGGTGGCGCGGGCCGGCCGTCCTGGTCAGGTCGGCGTGGGTGCGAGGAACTCGCGTGCGCCTCGTAGGCGGGTGTTCAACCGCGCTTGGGTGTTGGTGCTGTCCAACCGCACGTCGATGGGTCCGGGGAGGCCGGTGCCGGCGCGTAGCCCGGTAGGAAGGGTGGCTTGGTCGAGACCGTCCCGGCGTGCGATTAGCACTCCGAGCTCGTAGCGGCTGATGGCATCCTTGCCGGCGACGTGGTGGATCCCGGAGTATGGCGACGCGGCCAGTTCGAGTAGGGCGAAGGCGAGGTCGGTGACATGCACCGGGCATCGCACGTCATCGGTGAAGAGGGCACCGGTCACGGCACCGGCTGCCAGTGCGTGCACGTGTCTCTCGTGCTGGGAATCGCCGTCACCGATGATCAGCGAGGTCCTGGCGATGACGGCGGTCGGCGTTATGCCCTTGATCGCCGTCTCGGCGGCGGCTTTGGCGGCACCGTATGGTGTCGTGGGATCCGGGACGTGCGTCTCGTCGTAGCGGGCCGTCGTACCGGAGAAGACCGCATCGCTGGACACGTGCACAAGGCGAGCTCCTACCACTGCCGCTGCGAGGGCGACGTGCATGCCGCCCTCGGCTGTGGTTGCCCAGTCAGATTGCCGGTAGGCGGCATTGACGATCACATCAGGCCGTGCTGCGAGGACCAAGGCCGCGACGTCGTCGCGGTGGCGAATATCCAGATTCCTCCAGTCGACGTCAGCGACGGCGGGAACGCGACTGTGGAAGGTCGCCGCGACGCTATGACCGGCGCGCCGCGCCTGACGGGTGATTTCCAGTCCGAGAAAGCCGCTGCCACCCACCACGAGAAGATCCACTCGGTCACGGTATAGCGTTCCGTCCGTTTCGAGCTACGCGGCGGAGCGCCGGCATCACGCCACGGACGTGTCCGCTTCTGCCGCGATGAGCTCGCTACGGAACGCTACGGCGAGTGGGATTGCCCGGCTCCCGGACATGCCGATGAGCGATAGACGGTTCCGAAGGACCACCGATCGCGCGGGAGCTACGGGCTGCCCCAACGGGCGATCGGGCTACTGCGTCTGAGCCGGTCGCGAAGGGGCGTCGAGGAGTACCCCGTATAGGTAGAGGTCACCGTTGGTGCCTATTTGGCGGAACCCGGCACGTTCGAGGGTCCGCTGGGAAGCGACGTTGTCCCCGGTGGTGTCGGCGACAACTCGGGACAATCCGTGACCGGCCGCGACGTTCAGCAGGGCGACGAGTGCCTCCGCTGCATAGCCGTGACCACGGGCTGATGGGGCGAGGCCGTAACCGACCCCGACACATCCGTCGTCCGGCTGACCTGTCGGCGCTCACGGAATTCCCCGGGGCTGCGCTCATGTAATTCCCCAGGTGGTGGCCCTCGGGTGTAGTTCTACTTGGTGGTCTGGGTGGTTGTCGAGCCTGGGCGGCCGGGTCGTTTGTTGGGGCGGTAGCTGGGTCCGTTCATGAAGACCTGGTGGCTGGTGTTGATGAGCCGGTCGA
>JAEVHO010000449.1 GCA_016802835.1 Micromonospora sp. ATA32
GTTGCCGTCCTCGGTGGTGTTGTCGTACTCGATCAGCAGGTCGTCGCCCTGCACCCGGTAGTAGTGCCGCTGCCCCGGGCGGGTAGGACCGGCCCAGGCGAAGTGCAGCGGCCCGCCGTGGAGCCGGCCGGCCTCCCGGGCGGCCAGCTCCGGCGGGAGCCGGTCGAGGTAGAGCGCGACCAGCTGGTCGAGCAGCGCCCGGCCGGTCGGTCCGAGCCGTTCGGCCGGCACGCCGAGCGGCTCGATCGGGCCGGGGACGCTGGGCCGGGTGGCGCTGATGATGTCGGCCGGCGCGTCGTCGGCGACGATCGCGGCGTCCCGGCCGGCGGGCCCCATCGCGTCCAGCAGTGCCCGGGCCAGGTCCTCCTCCGCGCCCAACGGTCGGGAGACCGGGCGGCCGGCGTGCCGGACCGTTGCCGGGTTCGCGCCGAAGAAGACCGGGGCGGGGGAGACCTGGTCGGCCGCCACCGTCATGGTCACCGACAGGTGGTGCCCCTCGACCCGCCAGGCCCAGCGGTCGTCCCGCGCGGGGTCGCCGAAGACCGCCACCCAGTAGTCGCCGCTGTGCCGTCCGCGCCGCCACCCCTCGGCCCGGTCCAGCACCTCCTCCAGCGCGATGATCGCCATCGCCTGGGCGTACGCCGGCGGGCTCAGCGCGGTGGCCAGCAGCCGGTGGGCGGCCTTGCGTGCGGCGCGGTCGAGGTCGGCCAGGCAGACGCCGGGCCGGGGGGCGGGGCCGGTACTCCAGCCATCGCCGGGCCGCGTCGTCGTCAAAGGGGGTACGTCGCGCTCGCCCTGGCCGGCTCGTCCAGCGCCGCCAGCAGCGCCGTGCCGGCGCTACGCATCTGCTCGGGTACGGGATCCTCCACCGCCTATGTATACCCGGGCGAGGGCGGACGTGTCGGCGGCCGGGTCAGCTTGGCCGCAGCAGCGCCAGCATCTCCGGCAGGTCGAAGAAGCGGGCGGTCTCCACCGCCGAGGGGCTGCCGTGGTCCGGGTCGGCGCCGGCGTCGAGCGGACCGCCTCGGCGTTGCACCGGAACACCGCCGCGGCGAGCGAGGTCTGCCCCCGGTCGTTGGCCCGGCCGTGGTCGGCGCCGCGCGCCAGCAGGGCCGCAACCGTCGACGGTTAGTCCCCGGCGTCCCCGATCCCGCGCCGAGCGCGCCCGCTCCGGCGGCTAGCGTCCCACCATCCGGTATTGCCTACTAAACCTATAGGCTTTACCTCCTATAGTGACGGATGACCGCACCGCCCGGGCCCGCGAGGACCACCATGACCTCCGATCGCCCGACCGACCTGCTCGCCGTCGCCGGCCGGTACGCGGACCCGGCCGGCTGGCCGGTGCCGCTGCGCTTCGACCCGGAGCACCGGTGGTACGCCCGGCTCGCCGTCGGCGACGACCACGAGGTGTGGGGGTTGAGCTGGCTGCCCGGTCAGGGCACCGACCTGCACGACCACGGTGGATCCTCGGGTGCCTTCCTGGTCGTCGCGGCGCGCTGACCGAGGAGACGGTCAGCGGTGGGCTGCTGCGCCCGCACCGCCTGGCGGCGGCGCCGCACGCCGGTTCGGTGCCCGGCACGTGCACCTGGTGACCAACCGGGCCGACCGGCCGCCGTCAGCGTGCACGTCTACCGGCCCGCGCTGCTCCGGATGACCCGCTACCGGCTCGCCGACGGCCTGCTCCGGGTCGCCGAGGTGGCCGAGGCGGGCGTCGCGTGGTGACGCCGCCCGAGCCCGCCGCGACCGCGCCTTGCCGTGCGGCACCGACCGCCACCCGTCAGGGAAAGGACCCGACCATGCAGACGACCGACCTCCGCGCCGAGAGCTGTCCGGCCCCCACTCCGCCGCCCGGCTCCCGGGGCATCGACGAGATCCTCGCCGCCGCCCGGGCCCGGCTGCGCCGGCTCGACGTCGAGCAGGCGCACCTGGCGTACCGGGCCGGCGCGCTGCTGGTCGACATCCGGCCGGCCGCCCAGCGCGCCGCGCACGGCAGGGTGCCCGGCTCGCTTGTCGTCGAGCGCAACGTGCTCGAGTGGCGCCTCGACCCGCGCTGTCCCGCCCGGCTTCCCCTGGCGGTCGGCTACGACCTGGCGGTGATGGGTGATCTGCCAGGAGGGTTACACCTCCTCGCTGGCCGCCGCCGCCCTGCAGGACCTCGGCCTGCACCGGGCCACCGACGTGGTCGGCGGCTTCGCCGCCTGGCGCATCGCCGGCCTGCCCACCCTGGGCCCGACCTCGCCGCGCCGCCCCTCGTCCGTCGCGCCGCCGGTGACCGCCGGCCGGCCGACCCCACTGACCGTCACGCTCCACCGGGCGTGGCGGACGGCACCGCCATCTCAGGAGGCTCCATGTCCGTCGTCGCCATCTCCCCGCGTCCCCACCCGCCGGGCCGCCCCGACCGGGTCGCACCGATCCGCCCCCGGTCCGCGCCGACGCTCACCATCACCCTCGACCTCCACCTCGCCGGTGCCGTCACGCCCCGGCTGGCCCGCCTGGTCGACCTGCTCGGCGAACTCGCCGAGGCGGGGGAGGGCACGGCCCGGCCCGGCGATCCGACGTCGTTCGACGAGCGTCCCACCAACTGGGACGACCGCGGGGCGCCACGGGTCGTCCCGGCCGCGCTCGAACCGGCCGTCGAGCACCCGGACACGCTGCGGATCCTCGCCGCCTCCCGGGTGGTCCGGCAGGGCTCCCGGGAGGTGCCGCTGACCCGCATCGAGTACGACCTGCTGCTGTTCCTCGCGGAGCACCCGCGCCGGGTGTTCACCCGGCTCCAGCTGCTGGCCGGCGTCTGGGGCTACGAGCACGCGGTGGCGCGGACGGTCGACGTGCACGTGCGCCGGCTGCGCGCCAAGCTCGGCGTCGACACGCCGCTGGTGACCACCGTCTACGGCGTCGGCTACCGGCTCGCCGACGACGCCCGGATTGTCCTCGACCGGTCGCACTGACCGAGCACCCGACGCGGCGTGCCCCGGCCACCGGGGTACGCCGCGTGCGCGTTCCCGGGCCGACCGCCCGGGCGCCGGCTCCGCCTTCCCGGGCCGGCCGCCCCGGCGCGCCGGGTCCCCGCCGGTGCGGGCGAAGGCCCGTCGACCGGCCAATGTGACCATGGCGGGCACCCCCCCGTATCCGAGGCATCCCGGCGACTCTGCTGTAATCATCAGACCTCGTACGCAGAGCGAGCAGTCGGCTCCGATGTGTTCGTCAATTGTCACATTCATGCAACGCAGCCGCCCCTTGACCCTCGCACAGGCGCCGGGAAGCATCGATGCAGCGGCGTCCCGGGCCGTGGGGAGACACCCGGACCCAGCCCAAGGAGGACCATGTCGGTCAGCCCCGCCTCGTCGCGCGCCGGATGGCATACGTCCCAACCCGCGGTCCCCGGGCGTCCCCCCGGAGGTCAGCGTCGCCCGCCAACACCGCCGGCCCGATGCTCACCGTGACGCTGTCCATCCCGCTGGCCTGTGAGGAGTCGCTGACCCCGCCCGCGCGCCGGCTGCTCGAGGCCGCCCGGGAGATGCTCGAACGGGGCGAGGGCACGATCTCCGCCAGCGGCGGCCCGGGCGAGCGGCGGCCCGACGCGGTGCCGGCCGGCCGGGCCCCGTCCGGGCCGCTCGCCCCCACCGTCCCCGCCCTGCACATCCTGGCCTCCTCCCGCTCGGTGCTGCGCGACGGCGAGCCGCTGCCGCTGACCCGGCTGGAGTTCGACCTGCTGCTGCACCTGGTCGCCCACCCCCGGCGGGTGTTCACCCGGTTGCAGCTGCTCAACGCCGTGTGGGGCTACGAGCACGCCGGCGTCCGCACGGTCGACGTGCACGTCCGCCGGCTGCGCGGCAAGGTCGGCGTCGACGTCCCGCTGGTCACCACGGTCTACGGGGTCGGTTACCGGCTCGCCGATGACGCCCGGGTCACGATCGACCGCACCAGCTGACCCGTCCGGGCACCATGGTCGGGTGCACATCCGTCCCATCTCCCCGGAACGACTCGTCGCCGAGCTGACCGACCGCCTCGCCGCCGGCGCCCTCGACGGCCGGTTGCGGGTGGCCGTCGACGGCCCGCCGGCGGCCCAACCGGACGCGCTCGCCGCCGCCCTGGTCGATCCGCTGCGCGCGCTGGCCGGCCGGTGCTGCACGTGCGCGCCGAGGACTACCTGCGCCCGGCCTCGGTCCGCCTGGAGTTCGGCCGCACCAATCCGGACGCGTACTACGAGGGCTGGGTGGACGAGCCGGGCCTGCGGCGGGGAGGTGCTCGACCGGCCGGGCCGGGCGGCTCGGGACGGCTGCTGCCCTCGCTCTGGGA